>CAMOMF010000035.1 GCA_946619625.1 uncultured Bacteroidales bacterium | reverse complement strand
CTTGCCAAGAGTGACAAGCGTGTGTCCGTCCCGATGAGCGAACTGCGCGTAGGTCTGAAATGAGGCGGCTCAGACGGTTTCTCGGGCATAAAAGCCAAACCGCTTCTGGGCTGTTTCAGCGACTGGCTCGTGGCACAAGGCGGCACGACCGTGCTTACCGAAGTGCCGGAGATGTTCGGCGCCGAGACGATACTCATGGACCGCTGTGCCAACAAAGAGCTGTTCGACCAGACCGTGAGCCTCATCAACGACTTCAAGGACTATTTCCTCAGTCATGGCGAACCGGTGGGCGAGAACCCCAGTCCGGGTAACAAAGCAGGCGGTATCTCCACGCTGGAAGACAAAGCGCTGGGTTGCACGCAGAAATGCGGCAAGTCGTTGGTTCGCGGCGTACTGCCTTACGGCGAGAGGCTGCAAGAGAAAGGTCTGAACCTGCTGTCTGCACCAGGAAACGACCTAGTTGCCTCCACAGCATTGGCGTCCAGCGGCTGCCATATGGTGTTGTTTCCCACAGGCCGCGGCACGCCGTTCGGTACATACGTGCCGACGATGAAGATCAGCACCAACTCGGGGCTGTATCAACGCAAACCCGCATGGATTGACTTCAACGCCGGCGTGATTGCCGAGGGCGAAGATATGCAGGAAACATGCCGCCGCTTCACCGATTTCATCATTGAAGTGGCGAGTGGCAGACAGACCAACAACGAGCGTAACGGTTATCACGAGATAGCGATCTTCAAGACCGGCGTTACGCTGTAGTTACACGAGGGTGCGAGCCCTCTGAGAAAATGCTTGCTTGCGGAGACAATCTTCCTCAAGCGGGCATTTTTCGCATCCAAACTTGTCTTTTTACGGATTGTGGGGGAGATTTGTACGAAATGAGAGTGTTTTTTGTAAAAAGAAATAACATTGTGCGTGTTTTCAACGTAGTGAAAACAGCATGCTAATAATAACTATAAATTATCAAACATCATGAAACATCTCAAACTACTTGTTTTACTATTGGCAGCATCAATGACTGTCTTTAGTTATGGTCAAGCAGGCACAGGTGGAACTGGCGCGAGTGGAGGCGGAAGCGATCCCGTCGTTTTCGAGCTGACTTCTACAGTTCCCATCGTGATGCAAGGAACCATCAGTTCTTACTTGGGGATTGGGTATGCGTGTGGAAATGTGGTCGGCTTTGCTTACGGAGCCACTAATGTTACTGCTACTTTCCCCGAGGGTTCTCCCTTTGGTTTCATCGACACGAACTCAACCTCTGAGGGCTCGACGGAAATCACTATTTATCCCTCGTACACGTATGTGTTCGACAGTCCCGCCACACCCATCTTTGGGTTCACTGTTGCGCTTCGTGCGACGCAGGTAGGGACGTACTCTGACATCCTGACATTGACTGCCAGCGATGGTACGCAGATGTTCGTGGATGTAATGGCCACCATGTCATCATCCGGCGACATTGTTCCGGTGGACACTTTGTCGCCATCTATCTACGTGAACGGTTCACCGGAGATCAAAGTTGATTTGCAGGCTTCAGGTGAGGCATTCTCAGTAGAAGGCACCGGCAGCGTCAATATCACGGTCAACAACTTGAGCGAAGTATATGCTCATATCGCCAACGGCGACCATTTCTCCATCGTAGTGGAGTTCGCGACCGGTGATGGCGGTGTCTCCAGACAGTACTATCAGGACATGACCTTCAGCGTCAATCCTTCTTATCCCACATTCAACATCGATGTGGCTTTCACCTCAAGTGAAGCGGGTGTTTTCACGGATACGCTTTATCTGGGCGGTGATGGCATGATGCCTGTCATCGTGTATCTGCAAGGCACGGTTGTTTCCGGCCAGCCCGTGGTGGACAAGTATATCTTTGTTCCTACGCAGGCAGTGCAGATGAGCGGTTATGCCGACCCAAGAATCATGACGGCAAGCGAAGTGCTGGAAGTATATACTCAGGGCCTGTACGATGTGACGGCTACCCTATCCAACGCCGGCGCGTTTATGCTGTTGGAAGCTTCGCCGGAAGGCTACTCCACTACTACAGCCTCGATAACCAAGAACAATCTGGGCGGCGGTAATGTGACGCTGAACTACGACATTGCTTTCCATGTTACCACCCCGGGCACGTATGTGGATACGTTGACTTTCACCACTTCGGATCCGACTGTAGCGCCTCAGCGCGTAATCCTTCTGGGTAACGCGACGGAGCGTCCGGTGATTCAGCCCGAACTGAACATCAACGAGAGCTCGGAGACCCATTATTCGTTCCTTTGGACGAATCTGTTGAACACCACTCCCGGCGCGCGTGTTCGCCAAAAGCGCATGTATTTCACCTACAACAACGTGGATTCGATACTTATCACCACGTCCGACACGGTGAACTTCAAGCTTTGGCCAAGCAACTACAGCACCGTTACTCCGGAAGCCTTGACCACGCAAGTTAAGGTAGAAGGCACCCATGACTGGATGCGCTCCAACTACGTAGGCGTGTACTTCAACGGTACCGACCCCGGTATGTATCAAACCACGTTGCTCTTCACGATATATGGCTCTGTGGAGACTGACCCCGTAACGGTGGATATCACCGCAGAAGTGATTGACAACACGTTGCCGATGGTCAACGTATATGACACCGCTTTGACGGTACAAGTGGAGAAGGATGCGTTCTGGCAGAATTGCGTCAATTACGTCTATCTCCACCCCGAAAACGTGGACACTATCCGCATGCATTTGACCGACGGCTCGCGTTTCCGTCTGTTTGACTATGAAGCAGCATATGGAGGCAGCTCCCGTCCGACAGAGTTCGATTCTGCATGGCTTTCCACATCGCAGATTCTTACTCCGATACATAACGACTGGACAGGTGTGGATGAGTGGCGTCCCGCTTACTTCTACCTGCTCAACGATCAGGCCGGCTACTTCACAGATACGCTGGTTATGGAAGTCAACGGCTCGAGCCGCGTCGTGAAGGTAGTGCTTCACGGCAAGGTAACCGACTGGATTAACGGTCCTGTCACCTGGAACGACCGGAACGTGATAATCACCCTGAAAGGAGACAGTCTGATTGTTTCGGGTTCGGGTAGCACGAGTGATTACAGCTACTACCCCACCTGGTTCACGGAGATCAAGAATCATAGAGCCGCTAACGCCATGCCGAAACATTTCAAGGTAGAGCCGGGGGTAAGCCGTCTGGGTAATAATACCTTCCACGACTTCACGTTTACTACCTTAGAGTTAGGTTCGCTGGATTCGCTTGGATCGAATGTGTTCGGCTATAATAATTCGATGGATTCGCTCGTATTGCCGGGCTCGCTTCGTTATATCGGCGACGAAGCATTCAACCACTACTCAGCAATAACCAAGGTTATCTGTAACCTGCCTGCTGATGTGGTAGTAAATGGCAATCCGTTTGCGGGCTGGTACAGCACACAAAAAGTCGTAGCTAACACGACATACGTGTTGCCTATTGAGAATCCTTCGAGCATTCTGGTTGAACCGTTGACCACAGAAATCAAGAACCTGTACGTGGCATACGGTTACGCTTACGAAGAGCATGAGACAGGCTATGACATCGTGGCTCATACCTACCTGACATTGGACGCCGCTGCCATCAGCGAACTGCCCGAAAGACCGTCGATGGTATTGGATTACAGCAAGTTCGATGAAGAGTACTGCGCACACGTAAGCATGCCTATCGATGCAACGCTGAACATGAGCAAGTTCGTGAAGAAAGACTTTATCGGTTCGAAGTCGCCGTTCTTTGTGTTCCGCGATTGGGTAGAACAGGGCTGGCGCTACTTCAGTCCTAACCACACGGGCGTGAACACGACTCTGCTGAACGAGGGTCAGATGAGTGCAGACACCATCGAACTTCGTGAAGAGATGAAAGCCGAGTGCTGGACGTTTATGGGCCTGCCGTTCAACCAGAAAGTGAGCGACATCGCTGTAGGCAACAGCATGTACTGCATCCGTCGTTTCGACGCGGCACAGCAAGCAGCCGGCAACTACAACGACGTATGGGTTGACGTAGAGCCTACCGACACCCTGCATGCAGGCGAGGGCTTCATCGTTCAGACCATCAACGAGAACAGAGTACCTACTACGATGGTGTTCCGTCCTATTGAGGATGCCGCCAAGCAGGAGATTCTCAGTCCTGCACAGCGCTCGCTGGCATTGCAGCAGACTCCTGCCGAGCAGCCGTGGAACGCTAACTGGAACCTGCTGACCAACCCGTATCCGTGCTTCTACGACACGCGTAAGATCAGCAACCAAGGTGTTATCACCATCTACAGCAGCCACGCTGACGGTATGGAATACTACATGTCGTTCTCGTTGCAAGACGATTACTACGTACTGCAACCGCACGAGGCCTTCTTCTACCAGGCAGCTCCCGGAGAGACCGCACTGCGTATGCCGTTGGACGGCAAGCAGCACACCGCTGAGGCTGAGGGTGTTGAGTATGTAGATCCTTGGAACAACGAAGGTGAGTACATCGGTGCTCCTGCACGCGAGACTCGTACATTGCTGAACTTCTATCTGGAGCAGAATAATAATAAGGACCACGCGCGCGTAGTTCTGAATGATGCTGCTTCGATGAGTTATGAGGTAGGCGTAGATGCTCTGAAGATGTTTGCGCCGGGCTCGATGGCAGCACAGCTATATGCAGAGCAGAGTGGCGTTAAGCAGTCTATCCTGGAGCGTCCGTGGAACGATGGTATCGTGTACATGGGTATACGCCTAATGGAGAGCGGCGACTGCACCATCTCTCTGCCTGAGACGCGTGGCCTGAACGTGAACCTGTATGATACAGAGACCAGCGTGATGACCAACCTCTCGACAGGCAACTATACTTTCTACGGCACACCGGGCGAGAACAGCCAACGATTCATCATTGGCCTCACAGGTGATGCTACTGCTCTTGAGAACTTCATCTCCGGTCTGAGCAAAGACGGCGTGAAGAAAGTGATTGAAAACGGGCACGTATATATCCTGCGCGGCTCGGATAAGTTTGACGTTTTAGGAAATAAGCACTAATATGAAGACGAAACTTTTTAAGCAACTACTTGTTGCTCTTTCGCTCCTGTTGGCAGCTCCTTCGATGGCTCAA
Source organism: uncultured Bacteroidales bacterium (assembly GCA_946619625.1). Classification (GTDB taxonomy): domain Bacteria; phylum Bacteroidota; class Bacteroidia; order Bacteroidales; family Paludibacteraceae; genus Colicola. Next base: position 11,292 of record CAMOMF010000035.1, on the reverse strand, counting down.
TTTGCGTATGTTCATCTGTCGTCAACGCCCGGCATGGCTAATGCCTACGTGTCGGCGTACAATCAGACAGAGGGATATGACATAACCGATTCTATTATCCCTATCAAGATAATAGGCCAACAGCCTGTTCAAATCATGTTGAAGGCCGGTGCGGAGGAGAATTGGGCATTTGTCAATTGGACAGATGGTAATGGCACAGAGATAAGCACGTATCCGTATGAGATGATACAGATTTCTGCCGCTGGTGATTACTATTTCACCGCCAATTACCGTTATAGTCCGCGCAACCCGGGCTACCTGCCGATGGGTTCGTATGACCAGGAAACAGCCACGCTGACCGTCTATAATCCGCAGGGCGGAAATATGATGGAGAACTACTATGCGCTGAGCGACAGGTACAACCTGCCGAGTCATGCCAAGGAGCATCAGCATATGGATCAGGGCCAAAACACCAACCCTGTGGAGACCGTTATCCTTCAAGGATTTGTGGAAGACACATGGTATGTCAACGAACTGTTGATGAACACCAATGCGAAGGCACTGGATTTGGCACAAATGAACTTCTATAACAACGAAGTGCCCGGGTATCTCGTTGCGTACACCGATTCGATTCAGACCATTATGCTGGGAGGAAACATCGCCTCTATTGCGGAGAATGCTTTCATCAACCTAAACAACATGCGAGATGTGTACTGCTATACCCAAGAGGTTCCGCAGATTAGCAGCAACTCGTTCGTGTTCAATAATCCTTACGACACGACCAGCGAGGCTGCCGTGGTAACACTGCACGTGCCCGGAGCGATGTTGACGGCTTATCAGAGCGATACGACTTGGGCAGGCATTTTCCCGAACATCGTGGCTGAAGCTATCAGCTCAACGGCTAATGTGGCTGTTTATCCTCAGATGATTATGGACGACATGTACCTGAAAATTAATCAGGTAGGTGGCACGGACACGATGTCGGTACAGCTGTACTCCAGCCAAACCCGCTACGACCTGGTGAACCTGGAGAAGGGCACAAGCTACCATGTAGCCATGTTCTCGCCCCTGGGCTTCATAATGGACGAGCAGACTTTTGCACTGAATGCAGATACGGCTATCTCGTTGACCAACGCAGCCCCGCTGGGCACTATTCCTGCCCGCGTGTTTGTGGACACGGCAGAAGTGACCGGCCAATGCCTGATTACGTGGTTTAACACGGCCGCCGACCAAGTGCTCGGAACGGGTAGTCTGTCGCCGATGCTGCCGATGCAGTACAACACCAAGGTGAATGTAACACCGCTGGGTGAGTTGGCAACATACATCCTGCCGATGGACACTTTCACGGTGAACTCACTTGGCCATAACGGCCTGTGGCTGCAATTGGAGAAAAAGCCTGTAGGCGGTCAGGACACCATTCGTGTAGAGACCGGTTCTATCGTGGTGACCATTGCCGGTGAGGTGGATAATATCGTTGGTTTGTTCTACGATAGCGAAGGAACCCTGCTGGGCAAGAGTTTGCTGGAGCAGATGAATCTGGGCGGCGTGTTCGCCATGCAGGGACTGCCTGTGGGATGCTACACTATCGTGCTGATGCGTGAAGGCCAGTACAGTACGCTCTCGCGCCTGGATCTGTACACCCAGATGGGTTTGACCGAAGGTACAGACTACCTGGCAGAAGATTTCTGCATCGTGGCTGACCAGGTGACGAATGTGGCACTGCAGACTATCCCCGCTGAGCCGCAAATCACCAATTTCCTGGGTACGAACGCTCGCTTCTACGCCAATAAGACGGAGGTGATGGTAGCCGGTCAGATTGTTCTGACGGCTGAGGTGGACTTCCTGGAGGAATATCTGGGTGACATCTCTAACCTGTTCTACGTAATCGACCTGCCGGACAATGTACTGCTTGTTGAGAACTCGGTGATGGTTGGCAACAACGCTGTCAGCTATACCCTGCAGAACAACCAACTGCGTGTAGGTGCAGGTTTGGTTAACCTGGCTAACGTGAATGCTTCGGCTCTGCGCTTCTGCGTAACCCCGATTGCCGAGGGCGACTACTATCCTTCGGCGGCTGTCGAGTTCAACTACCTCAGCCAGCCTAAGACACAGCCGCTGAGCAACACATTCTTCACCGCCAAGGCGATAACCATTCAGGCTCCGCATTATATCGTTGACAAGAGAGTGAACGTAACCGGTTTTGCTCCTGCTGGCGCAGCCGTGACCATCAAGACTGCTGAGAACGAAGCCATCGGTCAGGGCACAGCCAACGCGTTGGGCAAATACAATATCCAGTGCGCATTTACGGCCAATGAGAGCCGCTTGATGGTTCTTCATGCCGAGGCATCGACAAACATCATCAGTGGTCTCATGAGTGATACGTGCAGCGTGTTCTACGATGCTGAGTTTGCTTGTCCGACAGAGATTCAGATGACGCACTACAACAGGTGGTACAAGAGGAACATGAATATCGTTTGGAATCTGGAGAACTGCACGACCAACGAGAGTTATTACTATTACTACCTTAGCGCTGATTTCACCTTCCGTACTACTATTGTAGGCCAGGTGGACAGTGTAGAATTCGTCGTGATTGGTCAGGACGGTTCTCGCACTATCATCAAGGCGCAGAACTCGGGCAATCAGCAATGGGTTGCCACCAAGTACACCGAGACCTATAAGATACCTATCCGCGTAGATCTGGTTTACTATGTAGGCGCAAAGGCTGTTCCATACGAGACCTGCAAGTCTGTAAGCGCTATTGCCGACCCGTCGGGTTATGTATATGAGGCTGTTTCCAGCAACCGTCTGGAGGGTGTCACTGCCGCAGCGTACATGAAACTGTCCGAGAATGACGTGCCGGTACTATGGGATGCAGAGCCTTACGACCAGAAGAACCCGTTGTTGACCGACGAAGCCGGCGGCTATGCATGGGATGTGCCGATGGCCTTGTGGCAGGTTCGCTTCTCGAAGGAAGGCTACGAGCCCACTCAAACCAAATGGTTGCCTGTGCCTCCTCCGCAAATGGAAGTCAACATGCCGCTTGTACGCATGAGCGCACCTGAGGTTCAGAACATCAGCGCATACGAAAACTATCTGACGATAGATTTCGACCGCTATATGATGCCTGAGGACCTGACAACCGCGATGATTGTGGTAACCGACGGCTCAAGTGTTATTCCGGGTGAGATACATCTGCTGAACAACGAAGCCCGTTTCAAGGGTGACTCCGTTTATTTCGCCAGTCAGGTGAAGTTCACTCCGAACGCCAACTTCATCCAGAGTCCTCTGACCATCAACTTCGGTGCCGTTCGCAGTTATGCAGGCGTACCGATGGCGCCTCACTCCGAGAACGTCAATGTGGTGGCTGAGGTGAAGAACTTCGGCGGCGTGGACACCATCAAACTGACGGTAGGTGAAAACTACCAGCGCATGTTCTACGCTTTGCCGCAGATGGCTTCTGAGGGCAAGACCATGATTCTGGAGAACGCCGGTGACTTCTTTACCGTTTCGGCTACTTCGGCCACTATTGCCGCCAACGGAGGTGCATTGTTCACCTTCACGGGCAAAATGCCGGGTACTACCGAGCTGCACCTGATTGTCGAAGGCACCAACCTCGAGACCTATGTTCCGGTTGTAGTGGCTCCGGCTCCGGTTGGACCTATTACCAACATCGAAGAGGTGAAACCGGTAGAGGTGAAGAGTGACAAGGTGGAGAAGTTCATCCGCAACAGCATGTTCTACATCCGTCATAATGGCAAGTGCTTCACTGCAACCGGTGTTCAGGTTGAATAAGTGAACTGCATACAAAACGAAAACCTCGTCCTTTCGGGCGGGGTTTTTATTTGTCTTGTGTAGAGTATAATAGAATGGAAAAACTCCCGATGAAATCGGCGATTTTAGAGCGTTTCAACAAAGGCTACCAGGTACTCTCTCCAGCTACGCCAAGTGTGACCGCTCTCCGTTTCATGGACGATACAGGTCAGTCCGGCTTTGTCCAAACGGCGGATCAACCGCTTGCCGTCCAAGTAGAAATAGTCCTGTGTGCCGATACATACGAAATAGACCGGCTGTTTGTCCGCACAGCGCACACATGCGTCCTTGCCGTTTTTGTGAATCTCGAACTGCTCTTCTTTCATGCGGGCGGGGGAAAATAGTCCCACCTTGGCGAAAACCTCAGGGCGGTCACGCGCGATATTCGCTGCCTGCATGGCACCCGAGGATAGTCCGGCCACGAAGTGGTTCTCCTGTAAGGCGGAAATGGGGTACTGTTGGCATATACTATTGTGCATATGCACGAAAGCGTCCTCGAACGCGCCCATGCGCAGTTGCGGAAAATTGAAGATATTGCGCAACATGTTCGTGCGCTTTTTGGGTTCCAGTTTGTTGGGGACGTTGCAGTCGGGCATGACGACAATCATCGGTTTCATGCGCCCTTGCGCCAACATGTTGTCCATAATCTGCCGCACGCGTCCCACCTCGAGCCAAGTCGCCTCGTCACCGCTGATACCATGGAAAAGGTACAGTACAGGGAAACTATCCTGCCGAACCGGTGGCACATAGACGAGCACCTTGCGATTGATATTTTGTTCGGGGCTATACACATAGATCGTGTCAATACGTCCGCGGGGAACATCCGCCTCTGGCTCGACATACAGGTCAGCCTGAGGGTTGCCTCCAACGGCAACGACACTCTCTTTATGCAGAACTACATAGGTGGAGTCGGGGTTAACAGGGTCCTCTATCTTCCTGCCATCAATGACAAAGCGGTACTGGTACACCTCGGGCACGACAGGGTCGGTGGTGAGTGTCCACACACCGGCAGAGTCTTTGTGCATGGCGTGCTGGCGGGTGTGTCCTCCGAACCATGAGTTATCCTTCTGCCCCGGCATAAAACAATCGCTTTCCACCTTTACGTGCCTGGCGTAAGGCGCATACAGACGGAAAGTGATAGTGCTGTCGGTTGGTACTTCCGGCGACACCACACGCTGTTGCGCAAACAATCCTGCGCTGCAGATGAGCGCTGCTATTAATAGTTGTTTCCTCACGATTTTTCTTTCAAATAAATCAATATACAAGCCGTATATTATCCACCCACATGATATTACCCGGGCAGCCGGTGAAGGGCTCGCTACTACCGGAAGAGACCTGCACGACCAAGTGTGTAGGCTCGGCATCTGCTTTGAAGCCCACTTCCTCCACATACACCATCTTGCCCTTGGAGTTCTTCGCCATGAAGCGTGTGGAGGTGAGCGCCTCCCATTTCTTGAAGTCAGACGCACCGCTGATATCTCCGTAACGTATGTTTATGCGGTGGTCGTTCTGCCATGTGTCGATGCTCTTGGCAACATGCTCGGAAGCGGTGCCAACACGGTAGGCGAAAATACGTCCGTTCTCGTCCTCCCAGCGGTGTTGAAGGAACAACACTATCTCGCCCTCGTCATGCCCGGCAATGGTCTTCACCTTGGTGGAAGCGTTGGCTTGCTTCAGTTCGTTGGAGGGTGATATCTTGGCTTTGTAGTCCAACATGAGTGCCTTGGGGCGTTTGGTGAAGCGCATCCCCATGTCGATTGCCTTCGCAGGGTTCTTGGTTCCTTCCGAGGTCATGGGGTCCGCCAGTTTACCGGTAAACAGGCTGCCGGTGGCGAGCGCCTTCATATCAATACCGATAGCAGTAACCACCTTGAGGGTCGTTTCAAGGCGTGCACAATATCCGTTACCGCGTTTCTCGGGAGTGACGTTGCATGAGACCGTCTCTATACCCATCACCTTGGCGTAGGCATTGCCCGTTCCCCAAGGGGACCCTTTAGGAGAGTAGGGTTTGTTTGCACGGATGGTGTCGGTAGGTCCCACCATGTACAGCGGCTTGGTTTCGCCGCCAATAAGTCCGGACTCTTTGATGTAGCGGACAACCCAGCTGTCCATGTTTCCGTAGGGGATATACTCTATTTTTTCTTGTGCCACCGCCCATACGGAACAGAGCAGTAGCAAACCGGTTATTAGTCGTTTCATTGTTGTGCTTGTGCTAATTGGTTGTCGTGGATTTCTTCTTGTAACATTTGTTCGAACAGTCTTACTGAGTTCGCAAGGCTGTATCGCTTGGCAGACTTGGCGTAAAGACGCTCCATGTAGCGTTTCTCGGAGGGGTGGTCGAGCCAGTAGTCCATTGCGCGAGCCAGGTCCTTGGGGTTGCCAGGCAGGAACAGACTGCGCCCGTCCAGAGCAAACTGCGGGGTGGCACTGAGCGTAGAGTTGGCAATCACCGGCACCAATCCCGTGGCAAACGCCTCGATACAACTGATGGCTTCGCTCTCCATGTCACTGGCATGTACGTATAGGTCGCACTGGCTGAGCAGTTCTATCAGTTCCGCAGTACCCACGTAAACGAACTTAAGCGGGTTCTTCAGTTGTTTGCCCAGTTCCTCATACTGTTCCCTGAGCGGTCCTTTGCCCGCCAACACCAGCTGGATCTTGTCAGCGTACTTGGACTGCGCCACAGCGTTAATAAGTACGTCCTGACGCTTCTCTCCGGCAAGGCGGCCTACCATCATAACAAGGATCTTGCCCTCATACTCAGGCGATTTCTTCGGACGCTCTTCCTTCGTGTTGCGGTGCCCCGCTACAAGAAAATCGTCCTTGATACCATTACTGATGACGTGAATCTTGGCCTTGTAGCCGCGCTCTTCCAGCATGTTCTTCATGAACTGTGAAGGCACATGTATGTGGCGGAATTTGTAGTACAGCCAGTTCTGGAAACTCTTGTAGGTGGTCGTCTGTATCCAATCCACCTTGCCCAAACCAACTGACGACCATATGTTTTCCGGCTGGATATGAAAAGCACCCGTACAAGGCTTGCCAATCTCTTGTGCGTACGCACTGGCTCGCATCTCCAGCGCAAAAGGCATAAAGCAATGCACCACATCCGCCCAATCCACCGCACTTTTGATGATATCCATCGAGTCGCCTATCACATCGGCAAAACTGAACCCGTGCTTCTTTACAAGCGGATTGAACAATGGTACTTTATACTCTTTAAGGAGAAATTTGTTCTCATCTGGCTGCTCATCTGCACACAAAATCTTCACTTCATGCCCATTTTTCCTCAACTCTTCTGCAAATCTCTGCGCAGAAATACTCGTCCCATTATTCGACGTATCGAATGTGTCAATAACAAATAGTATTTTCATCGGTACACTTAATTTGGACGGCAAAATTACAAAAAAATATCCACATACGCAAATAATATGAGCTATTTTTGCGAATAATATGAAAAAAAGTGACCTTTTAGGGCAAAAAACAGCAATTATATTTGCAAATATGAAAAAAAAGTAGTAAATTTGCAGCCGTTTTTGTTAGAGACGGTCCAAAAATCGTTTTTCTGCGCATGGCGCACTACAAAAAATCAAAAAAACCGAAGAGAAAACTCTGTTTTCGAACGCAAGGGGCATTAGCTCATCTGGTAGAGCGTAACGTTCGCAATGTTAAGGTGGTCGGTTCGAGTCCGATATGCTCCACTTTCACACTCCCGAGTCCCAACCCGGGAGTGTGTCTTTCCACCTGAATAGAATAATTTTACTAATTTAGAAAAATTCTACCACCATGAAGAAGTTACTCATTCTTTTTGCTTGTATCCTTACCATTTCATCTTGCACCCAACAGCCCGCACTTCACCACTCCGACTGGGCGTACGATGCCACTATCTACGAACTGAACACCCGCCAGTTTACACCCGAAGGTACTTTCGCCGCGGCAGAAGCACAATTGCCCGCCCTGAAAGAACTGGGCGTCGATATCATTTGGATTATGCCCATTCAGCCTATCGGCAAACTCACACGCAAGGGCACGCTGGGCAGTTACTATTCCATCATCGACTACTGCGATTTCAACCCCGAGTTCGGCACACGCCGCGATTTCGAACATTTCCTCGCGGCTGCACACCACCTGGGCATGCACGTCATCTTGGATTGGGTGGCAAACCACACCGCACCCGACTCCAAATGGACACTCAATGAGGGCTGGCACTACCGAGACTCACTCGGCAACCTCATGGTACAATACGATTGGACCGACATTTCCAAACTCAACTACAACAACGCCGACATGCGCCGCGAGATGCTCCGTTGCATGCGATGGTGGGTCGATTCCATCGGCATTGACGGCTTCCGATGTGACGTGGCGATGGAGGTACCTACCGACTTCTGGAACTGGGCTTACCGGAACATACGTAACGACCACCCCAACCTATTCGCACTCGCCGAGGCGGAACAGCCCGAAAACCACCTCTGCGACACCGCTTTCGACATGTACTATGGTTGGGAATTGCACCATATCATGAACGGTGTGGCGCAACAACACAACTCCGTGGCAGACCTCTGGACATACTTCGCCAAGGCGGACACCGTTTTCCCCGACTACGCCATACGCATGAATTTCACCTCCAACCACGACGAGAACTCATGGAACGGAACCGAGTTTGAGCGCATGGGCGATGCCAGCGATGCCATGGCGGCGTTCACCTATTTTATCCCTGGTATGCCATTGATCTACACCGGTCAGGAGTATGCCAACAACCACCGACTTCAGTTCTTCGAAAAAGACAGCATCATCCGCAACCACAATGCACACCAGTTCGCCATGTATCAGCAACTGAACGCACTGCGCAAACATAATGCCGCTCTGCGCAGCCCCGAGCAAGGTGCACCAATGGTTCGTCTTGCCACCGATAACAACCATATCTTCGCCGCTGTACGCGCTATCAAAGGCAACACCGTCATCGGACTCTTCAATTTCTCACCCGAGGAACAGACCTTCACCTTGTCTGCAAACGCCTATGCAGGCACCTATAACTGCCTTGGCGGTATGGCTGCCGAACCGGCACAGACCTGTGAACAAACGCTCACAGACTCCACCCTTCTCACCCTGCAGCCCTGGCAATGGCGCATACTCCACAATTAATATAGAACACTTCAACAAATAGTACAGAACACTTCCACAAATAATACAGGACACTTATACAAATTGTACAGAACATTTCTACAAATTGTATAGAACACTTCTACAAAAATACAGAGCACTTCTACAAATAGTACAAGACACTTCTACAAACAATACAGAACACTTCTACAAATAGTACAGAACACTTTTAAGAATTGCTTCATTTTGTTTTCGCCGTTCCAACTCTGCACCATCATCCCTCCTCTTTCGCGCCTTCTCGCCTTTGCACACACTCCGATACCAACCGTATATCAGTGTCCCAAAGGTCCGCTTCACCCACCTACCATCACTATACCAAAGTGAGAGGATCATAAGAGGACCATAAGAAGGTCTCCGAAGCGTGAGCAAAAAACGACCCTTTTGTCACCTTTTTACAACTATCGCCAAATATGAAAAAACCTACTTTTTTCCAAGCACTCGACCAATTCCCCAGGTTCCTCGTAAGAGCCACTGAAAACGCTCGCTTCCTTCCTGCCGGTACACTCGAAAACATGTTGATATACGACGATTTCATCGCTTTGCAACAATCCGGTACAAAACCAAAAAAAGGCGAAATTTACACCATTCTTGCCGAAAAATACGGCTACGGGTCATCCACAATTCGCCGGAAAATCCATTTGATGGCTTCCACCGACTTTAACCCCAATTTTGCTCACGACGTCGAAAATTATGCCCTCTACCTCCACCTTCTCGAAAAAAGAAAGAACCAATCCGAACTCGAAACCGAAGACGATCCGCAAGACTCAAACCATGCACCGTAAAACCTCCGAATGGGCTTAAAAATGAACAAAAATGCACAATATGATTAAAAAAATCGCATTTTTTTGACAGAATGTTTGCAAATATGAATATTTTTGAGTAACTTTGCAGCCCGATTTGTGGTTTATGCTTAAAAAAGGCTACATATTTCTCCTCGCCGCACTGATGCTCGTGCTCACCGCACCCGCAACAGCGCAGGTCACTCATTACCTCGGCGCATGGGCGCAGGGTGGGGAGTACTCTTTTCTGGCAACGGTCGACAAGACTGCATTCCCCCTCAAATCGTCTCTCGGCGGAGGCGGAGGCATCGGTTTTACTTACGAACTCCGCGCAGGCAAGCATTTCCTCTTCGACGTTGGGGTAGGGGCGAACAGCGCTTGGACACGGTTCAAAGTGCCTGACGCACAATACACGCTCCACAATATGATTGACAGCGAAGGCGAAGTATTCGACTACGTATACAGCGTCAACCGCAGGCGCGATGCTTACCACACCACCTCGGTCCAAGTACCACTCATGGTGGGAGGACAGTGGGGACGATTCTATTTTCTCGTGGGCGCCAAGTTCGACATGTCCCTTCTCACCCGCACCACTTCCAAAGCGCTTATCTCCACACTCGGCGACTACGCGCCTTACATCGAGCCGCTCCACAACATCCCCGCGCAGGGTTTTGTGGACAACATGCCTTGGATGCAACAGTCACTTGTCAGTTTCCTGCCCAATGTCACCGCTTCATGGGAAATTGGCGTTCGACTTGGCGAAATTTACAAAGAGACCGGATTCGATGTACCCAGCCAGAAAATCCAGTACCGTATCGCTCTCTTTGCCGACCACGGCATCCTGGACCCGCACGTTGCTACACAGAACCTGCTCATGCACGTTCCCGCTACATACAACCCCGCCAACCCGCTCAACGGACTGGTGGCTTCTGATGTCATGGCGGCCAAAGAACTCACCGACATCATGGGACGCTTCAACACCTTTATGATTGGTGTCAAGTTCACCGTTCTCTTCCGCACACCCGAACGCAAACACTGCGTTATCTGCCATGACGAAAAACCTTTCCGTAGCACACACGGACTCATCGAGTAACTTACTCCCTCCACAACCAATTTCACTCCTCTATATTTCTCCCATCTCCCGAGTAGCCTCTCTCTCCTCTCTGCTCATCTCTCTCTACACTCAAGTAGGGTTTCTCTCTACACTCGACTAATCTCTCTCATCCATCGAATAGGGTTCCTCTCTACACTCGACTAATCTCTCTCATCCATCGAATAGAGTTTCTCTCTCCCTCATTTCTTCAAACGCACAAAAGCACTTCTACAACTCTGCACAGAATCGATGAAATGGGGCTTTCTTTACCATGATACTAAAAAATGTTACATAAAAATGCAACATTAAACATCCCCCATTTCTCCTGGCGAAGCAAAAAAAATGTGAAAATAAAAAATGAAAAAATAAGAAAATAAGAAAATGCCTAAATGCTATAATGGTCCGTGTCTTTACATAGAGGAAGTACCTCACGGTAATGTGCCAAACGCTCCATTACAATCTCAGTTACAT
>CAMOMF010000034.1 GCA_946619625.1 uncultured Bacteroidales bacterium | reverse complement strand
CCCCCGAAACGACTTGTTCGTTTTGGGGAGAGCGAAGCACCCGAGTACTTTAATGAGTCTGTAGCGAAGACGGAAGACTCAGTTGGTGTACGAGGGTAGCGCACGCGTAGTAATTTTGCAGTCGCTTTTGGAAAAGGGAATCGGGTGAGAATCCCGAACAGACCCGCTGCTGTAAGTTCCGCAAAAGACGTAGCCGCACAATGCCATTGTTACCGGACGGAATGGACACACATCGTCCAAAAAACGTAATCAACGTGGTCCGTTGGTAATGAGAAGGCGCGGCAAACGGGAACAAGTCAGAAGACCTGCCAAAAGCATTGGTTTGGAGTCTCCCGAGGATTGGAGATGGAAACGTGAGAAGACCTTTTTTTTCCATAGTAGCGATAGTGTTGACTCTCGTGCAGGGACTTTCTGCGCAGGAGTCAAGTGGTGTTATGCAGGAGTCAAGTGCTGCCATGCAGGACGCCAAATTGGACTCTATTGCCCGACAGTTCAACCTCGACGAGGTGACGGTCAGTGCCAGTAGGCGCGAAGAACCCGTCATACCCGTGCAGAAACTGCAAGGCGCGCGTTTGCAGGGGCTCTCCACTCAGTCCGTGGCAGACGCTGTGCGTTATTTCTCCGGCGTGCAGATCAAGGACTATGGCGGCGTGGGCGGACTGAAAACCGTGGATGTGCGGTCCATGGGCACGAACCACCTGGGCGTGTTCTACGACGGGATTGAGATTGGCAATGCACAGAACGGCACGGTGGACCTGGGCAAGTTCTCGATGGACAATATCGAGGAGATAGCGCTCTATAACGGTCAGAAATCCGAGATTTTCCAACCCGCCAAGGATTATGGTTCGGCGGGCACATTGTACCTCAAGACACGCCGCCCCAAGTTTGCGGGTGACAAGCGCTATAACGTGAATATCACGATGAAAGGGGGTACATTCGGTTTGGCGAACCCCTCTGTCCTATACGAACAGAAAATCACAGACAATATCCATCTGTCCGCCAGCGGCGAATATACGTTTGCCACGGGTCGCTACCATTTCCGTTACCGCAAGGTGATGCCGGACGGTGCGGTGGCATGGGACACGACGGCGGTGCGACAGAACGGCGATGTGCAGGCGGTGCGCGCTGAGGCGGGGCTGTTCGGCTACCTGCCCGAGGGCAAATGGCACGTGAAAGGGTATTTCTATCAGAGCGAAAAGGGCATCCCCGGGGCGATTATCAATAATGTATGGAAAAACTCGCAGCGCCAGTGGGACCGCAACGCGTTTGTGCAGGGCAACTACACCCAGCGCATAACCAAGGGGTACGACCTGCAGTTCAATGCCAAGTACAGCAACGACTACATGCGCTACCTGAACCCCGACACCACACTGATGTATATCGACAACACCTTCACCCAACAGGAGGTGTACCTCAGTCTGGCGCAGCGGCTGGCTATTGTCGGCACGAAAGGGTTTATCCGGCACCACACTGTCAGTTGGGACATCGCCCTCTCTGCCGACTGGCAGTGGAACTACCTGCAGGGCAATCTTGCCAACTTCGTTTTCCCCGAGCGTAACACGGTCCTGGCGGCGGCGGCAACGCAATTGGACTGGACCTACATCAAGGCGCAGGCGAGCGTGTTGGGCACGTTCGTTTATGACAAAATCCACCAGCCTTCGCGCACCACTCCTACCGCCTACAGGCAGTCTCCGCAATGGACCCCCGCGGTGTTCCTGACCGTTCATCCCTACCTGCAGGACCTGTACCTGCGCGCTTTCTACAAACGTATTTTCCGCATGCCTACGTTCAACGACCTGTACTATACCGATGTGGGCAATATCTCGCTCAAACCCGAATATACCACGCAGTACGATGCCGGTGCCGAATACACCAAGACGTGGCGGCGCGGCATATTGCAGGCAGTGGACCTCAAACTGGACGGCTATTTCAATCAAGTGAGGAACAAGATTGTTGCCATCCCCAAGGGCAATGGGCAGTACCGTTGGCAGATGATGAACCTCGGCTATGTGGAGATTCGCGGCGTGGATGTGAACGCGTCCGCTACACTGAGTCTGTACGAGAATGCGCGTGACCACGTCCTCCTGTCCGTGGCGGCAGCCTATACCTACCAGCGGGCACAGGACCTCACCGACCCCAACGAGCCACTCACTTATGGCGGACAGATAGCGTATATCCCCCGGCATAGCGGCTCCGCAACGGCTAACTTGCAGTGGCATTTCTTTCCTCGCAGGCTCGGACGATCGGCGAAGCCGTGCGGGAGTTCAAACAACATCCACGCGAAGCGATCGTCCGAAGCACAGCGAGGAAAGAAACAATATCAAACAACTTCAAACAACATCAAACGCCCGCAGGGCAGTCAAACAGCGCAGCGTGGCGGGACGTTGTCGGTGAACTATGCGTTCATCTATGTGGGGGAACGTTATCACAACTCCGCCAACATACCTGCCAATTACGAGCGCCCGTGGTACACCCACGACTTGAGTGTGTCCTACCAGATGAGCAGGTGGTATTTTGCTGTGGAAATAAACAATATGTTGAACCAACAATACGAAGTCATCCTCAACTACCCCATGCCCGGCATCAACGGCAAAGGCATCGTGAGGGTGTATTTGTAAACAAATAAATGAATAAATGAATAAATGTGTAAATGCTCTGGCCCTGTCGGTAGTGTGCGTTATTTCCTCGTGTCGCGGACCGGAAATTATCCCTGTCGGCGATGAGGAAAACAAGGGCGAAGCGGTGACCAACGCCATTGCCGGTTTCTACCTCCTCAATGAGGGCAACATGGGGTCCAATAAGGCGACATTGGACTACTACGACTACACCACCGCCACCTACCACCGCAATATCTACGCGCAGGCAAACCCCAACGTGCCCATGGAATTGGGCGATGTGGGTAATGACCTGCAGCTCTATGGCAGTCGTCTGTACGCCGTCATCAACTGCTCGAACAAGGTGGAGGTGATGGATGCGCGCGCCTGCAAACGGATCGGGCAACTCGATATCCCCAACTGCCGGTATATCTGTTTCTCCGGACCATACGGATATGTCACCAGTTACGCCGGACCTGTGGAAATCAAACAGGACTACGAACAAATCGGTTACGTCGCACGTTTCGACACCGCCACCCTGCAAGTGCTCGACCGCTGCCTGGTCGGTTTTCAGCCCGATGAGGTGGTCGTCGCCAACGGTAAGTTGTATGTCGCCAATTCCGGCGGGTACATGGTACCCAACTATGAACATACGGTGTCGGTCATCGACCTCGCCACCTTTACCGAAGAACAACGCATCAACGTCGCGGTCAATCTGCACCGCATACGTGTGGACCGGTATGGCATGCTGTGGGTCACCTCGCGCGGCGACTATTACGATGAGCAACCCGGGCTCTACTGTATCAACCCCGCTACGAACACCATCGAAAAAACGTTTCCCCTCGCAGTCTCCGACCTCGATATAGTGGGCGACTCGCTCTATTTCTGCTCCACCGCCTGGAGTTACCTCCACATGGACGATGCCGTCTCGTACGGTGTCATCAATATTCGCACCCGACAGGTGGTCAGCAGCAATTTTATCAAAGACGGTACGGACCAACAGATACGCAAACCCTATGGAGTCAAAATCAACCCCGCTACACGCGAGATTTTCGTCACCGACGCAAAGGATTATGTCACCCCCGGCACGCTGTACTGTTTCTCCCCGCAGGGTAACCTCAAATGGTCCGTCCGCACGGGGGACATCCCCGCACACATGGCGTTCTGTCCCGTCGGGTTCTACGTCATGCCAACCGAACCCGTCACGCCCCGGTCAGACCATAGTCCCTATATCTCCCGCGTATGGGAGTACTGTCCCGCACCCGGGCAGTTTATCAACGAACTGCCCGAATACGAGGACGGCGATGATGCCAACACCATGCGTCTGAAAGCCGAAGAGGCGATTGCCGACAACAACCGCGGCATGATCTCCTTGGGCGGATGGGGCGGATATGTCACCTTCTCTTTTGACCATATGGTGCCGAACATACCCGGCGAGTACGACCTCCTCGTCCTCGGCAACGCTTTCTACTCCGAAGGAAAGAACTCTCCACGGCTCTGCCGATCGTATGAGGCTTTGCCGAATAAAGAACTTCTTTCCACGCGAAGTAGAGCCATAGCGCGCTATGGCTCTACGGTCTATCAACTCTCAACTATACAAGACCGTCCGGGCGGGTCATGCGAACCCGGCATCGTCATGGTCAGTTACGACGACAACGGCAACGGCAGACCCGACGACCCTTGGTACGAACTGGCAGGGTCCGAGTACCACAACCCGCAGACGGTACATGACTACTCCCTCACTTACTACCGCTCCGACACCACACACCGCAACCCTTACCACACCCAGCCTTATTTCCCGCAGTGGATCCAAGCGGACAGTCTCACCTTCACCGGCACACGTCTGCCCGACAACTACGAGGACACTTCCGGCAACGGCACATACTATATCCTCTATGCCTACCCCTACGGATACGCCGACAACCATCCCAACTCCACCGAACAGGCGAGACTCAAAATCGACTGGGCAGTCCGTCCCGATGGTACCCCCGTCCACCTCCCGGGCATCCATTTCGTCCGGGTCTATACCGGTCTCCATCAATACTGCGGCTGGTTAGGCGAAACCTCCACCGAAATCCTCGGCGCCGAAGACCTACATATGACTATAAAATAGTTGAAAGTTCTTTATTCGGCAAAGCCTCATACGATCGGCAGAGCCGTGGAGAGTTGATAGTTGAAAGAAGTTGAAAGTTGATAGTTGAAAGAAGTTGAAAAGTTTATAGTTGAAAGTTCTTTCCTGCGGACAATCGCTGCGCGTGGAAAGTTGAAAGAAGTTGAAAAGTTCTTTATTCGGCAAAGCCTCATACGATCGGCAGAGCCGTGGATAGTTGAAAGTTCTTTCCTGCGGACAATCGCTACGCGTGGAAAGTTCTTTATTCGGCAAAGCCTCATACGATCGGCAGAGCCGTGGAAAGTTGAAAAAATAATGAAAAAAGTACTGCTTATATTAACTCTTTTCGTTGCATCCTACGCTGCAGCCGACACGCTGACGCTGAACTTGTTGCGCCTGTTAGTCAACTACCCGCAAACAGAGGCGGGGGATTGGGAGAATACTTATACTGACGGCGCTATTGAGGATAGTGTTTTCCGCTTTTCGCATACAGGTTCACCCGATGGTGGCGAAGGCATGGCATACTGGGAGGGGTTCACCCTTTGCACCTCGGGCGACACGACCAACTACGGCGCCGAGGGCAGTTCTGACGGGTGGATTCAGAACCAGTGGGGTTGCATGGCAGGCGGCGGTGTGGACAGTGCGGGTAGAACCGTACCAGGGACGCCGTACATGGTGGCGTATTGGGGCTTTTTTGCCGAACAGATTACGCCGGACTACTACAGCGTGCGCGTGGATTTCAAGAATAATGTATATAAAGCGCTTGGCGTATGGATTTGCAACCACCCGTGGCCCTATTACGGAAATATCAACGGTGACGGGTTTGCCAGTGCTTTCAACAAAGAGGGCGACTATTTTGCCTTGGTGGCGCATGGACTGGATGCCGAGGGGCACCCCATAGGTACCACGGTACAGTTGCGCCTGGCGACATACACCGGCGGCAAACTGGTTCAGAGCAGTGAGTGGCAGTACATGGACCTGCGCGCGCTGGGTAATGTAAGTGGAATTTTTTTCACGATGGAAACGAGCGATACGGACGCTTTGTATGGTGCCAATACCGCTGTGTAT
>CAMOMF010000033.1 GCA_946619625.1 uncultured Bacteroidales bacterium | reverse complement strand
GTATTTGTTATCTCTATTCGGCAAGTAGCATTCATTATCATCGGCATATTCCTGTTTACGTGCCCGGCAGGGAAACGGAACAGGACCGGATAATCGTATGGTTCAACCATCATCCTGATGCGCTCGTACAACGTTCCTCCCATCTGCGGGTCCTCTTCATAATCCGAGAATTGCCCCACTATCAATCCCTGAATGTTCCTCAGCACACCGCTTAGACGCAGATTGTTCAGCATTCTGTCGATCACGTATGGACGCTCGCCCACATCTTCAATGAAGAGAACGGTCGGCTCGTCCGTGCGTACGGCAAAGGGTGTACCCTGCAATCCGCACATTACCGCCAGATTGCCACCGCGAAGTGTCGCCTCGACCTTCCCCAATCGGTTCAATGGGTGAGGTGCCATCTCATAATGAATGGGTTCTCCCGCCATCACTGACTGAAGCGCATCAACCGAAGCACGGTTCTTGCCATACTCCGCAATGTGTTTCGCCATTGCCCCGTGTATTGACGGAACATTGTATTTGCCTAACATCAGGTGCAGTGCGGTGATGTCCGAGAAACCGATTACGGTCGCATGGTTTTCCGGTACAACCAATTGGTCGAGTATCTGAACCATGCCATACCCCCCACGGGCGCAAAGTATATATCGTAGGTCCGGATCCCTGAATGCTTCATTCAAATCCTCCGCGCGCCCGCGTTTCGTGCCGCCGAAACGGCCCAGCGGCTGACGAGCATGCTCCCCTTCCGTTACTTCATAACCCCATGATTCTAAGCGCAAACGCGCGATATCCAAAAAACGTGAATCCAAGCGCCCAGCGGGCACTACCATATGTACTCTTTCTCCCATTTTCAACTACTATTTTCAAAATTCGCTGCAAAGGTAATACTTTTTTTTTACATATGCAAATAAAAATGCAAATAAAATGTATTTTTTTATATTTAAGAGTATTTCTGAAAATTAGCGCAGTGAATGTTTCGTAAAAGGGAGATTGCAGGTTGTTGTGTCGGTTGTGTCGGCTGAATCGTGCAAGAATCGTGCAAGAATAACACATGCTTCAGAGCAGGGAGGGTATTGCGTGTGTGCATGCAGGCGAGTTGAGGTCGGGCATTTGCTAACTTTGCGCGTTTAATTTCCCCTTGCCAAATTCTCTGCAATCGTTTTCATCCTTCATCTTTGTCTTTGTGCTCCAATCACCAAGCAAAAAGGTACACTAAACATGGTTTTCTTTGAGAAGAGTGCTATTGAAAACGTTTGAAAAGGCACTAAAAATGCGCCTAAATGGCGAAATATGTTTTATAACATATCAAAAAATTTGCAAATTCAGCAAAAATGTAGTAACTTTGCACCCAAATTACGAACATGTATCATGAAAACGATAAGAAAAATTGGTCTTTTTTTCGCCATGGGAGCCTTGCTTTCCATGCATAGTGTTTCGTTCGCCGCGAGTCCCAAGCGTGAGTTGCGTGCTACGTGGATTGCCACGGTGAACAATATAGACTGGCCTGTATATTCCACAGTTAGCGGTCAGCAGAACGAGATGATTCGAATGCTTGATTCGATTGCGGCACTCCATATGAATGCGGTGTTCTTCCAAGTTCGCCCTTGTGCGGACGCGCTATACAATAGTGCATACGAGCCATGGTCCAGTTTCCTGCGCGTTTCCCGTGGCACCAATCCTGGATATGATCCGTTGCAGTTCGTTATCGATGAAGGGCACAAGCGCGGAATCGCCGTACATGCATGGATGAACCCATACCGTTACAGCCGCACCGGTGCTCGTTGGACAGGTGCCAATGACACTCCTCTTAACTACGAGCACACCCACCCCGAGTGGCTTCTGTACTATTCCAATAACATCGTCCTTGACCCGGGACTTCCCGAGGTACGTCAGCGTATTTGTGACGTAGTGGGTGACCTCCTCAGCAAGTACGACGTGGATGGTATTATCTTCGACGACTATTTCTATCCGTATGGTGGCACCACCAATCAGGATAGTACTTCGCAGCGACTGTACAAACCCGTGGGCATGGATGTGCATGACTGGCGGCGGGATAATGTCAACCGTATGGTTCAGGATGTGTATGACACTATCCAGGCTGTCAAACCCTGGGTCACCTTCGGCATCTCACCTTTCGGTATCTGGACAACCAGTTACACCGTTGCCCAGAAAGAAGGAATAACCCTGCCATCCGGCATTACCGGAGGTAATATGTATCAGGAAATCTACTGCGACCCGGTGGCATGGCTACGGGCGGGGTCTGTGGACTATATCAGCCCGCAACTGTATTGGCGCACCAACGGACCGCAGTCCTACAACGTACTATGCCCGTGGTGGGCGAATCTTTGCAACCAGTTCGGCAAGCATTTCTATTCGTCAATGGCAGTATATAAATATGCCGAATCCACGCAGGCTGACCATAGATACTATACGGTGAGTGAGTTGCAGAGTGAAACCAATATCAACCGGTCCAGCAATCAGGACAATGCTCCCGGTACGGTGTTCTATAACACCAAAGCGTGGGTCTATGACAAACCTTACAGGGACGCTTTCCGCGCCGACCAATTCCGCTCTTTGGCACTGCCGCCTGCAATCAACTGGAAACCGGCACAGGAGCGTACCATGGTGACTTTCCTCGAGCCCGTCGGTGACACTCTTCGCTGGACTCACCCTGACAAGGATGTACACTTCGCGATCTATGCTGTATCCAATACCTTCAGGAACAGGGTGGGGATATTTTCGCAAGGTGAGGCACTCATCGGTATTTGCTACGACACTTGTTTTGTCCTTCCGCAAGGCATTACCCTTTCTTCCTATAAAATAGGCGTCAGTGTGCTGGACGGATATAACAACGAGTATTCGCTTCGAATCTACGGAGAGGAAACCGAACAGCCTGTAGTTGCCCACCTCACTGCTCCCGAAATGAACAAAATATTTGCCAAGTGGCCTGTCACTTTCCGTTGGGACGCTGTCAGCAAGGCAGACAGTTATGTCCTGCAGATTGCGCGCGACCAAGACTTTCAAGATATAGTCGTTACACAGGAACTGACCGGCACGGCGTTCAACTCGGCAGTACGCCGTAACCTGAAGGAAAACGGGGAGTACTTCTGGAGAATAAAAGTACGCAAGGCAAACTGCGATGATGTGTGGACATCCTGGTCCCGGTTCTATGTGGGTGACTACTCCCCCATACCGGAAAACGCCGAGGCACCCTCCCTCGCGCGCCCGGGCGTGTACAATATACAAGGTATGTATTTAGGCACAACAACCATCAACCTCCCCAAGGGAGTTTATATAGTAAATGGTAAAAAGATGATATTATGAAAAGAACACTACTCTTATTGGCGCTTGCAGTCGCAACGATGCTCAGTGCCGCCACTACCGTCAGTGTGGACAACCAAAAGATTCTCCTCAACAGGGATGGGCAAACTACTATTCTTGCCCCTAACGGACAGGACGAGAGTTATTATTGGGTGAGCCTCTCACCTGACGGCACCCAGATTCTTTACTCAACCTCACACCATGGCACGTGCGTCTGTGACCTCAACGGAAACCTCCTCCGTTCCCTTGGACGTCTGAATGCGCCTAAATGGCAGGATGATTACAATGTGTCCGGCATGCAGGAGCATTATTCCGACTTCGACCACGACCTCGTGGACCATATCAACTACTGCAGTGTCAACTTGCAGACCCTTCGCCAACGTGTCCTCACACCGGCGGAGAAAAAGGAGTTTATTCAACTGGAAAACACCCGTCTGGCTGCACAGGAAGCCGACAACAAGGCACGGGCTGCAGCGCGCCGTGACATCGTCACTACCGGACTCGCAGGACTGAAAATCTACGTCAACGCAGGTCACGGCGGACACGACCCCAACGACCGCTCATGTTGGACTATTCCTATTCCACAGACATGGACCAACCCCAATGGATATTGGGAGAGTAACTCCAACCTCGTCAAGGCACTCGCTCTGCGAGACTTGCTCGAAGCCGCTGGCGCAACGGTGATCATGTCCCGTACAACCAACAACTCCGGCTCACGAGACATTCAGTATTACAACTATGCCGTCGGAACCCCCGAGTACAATGCCATTATGGCGGGCGACGACCGCGACCTCTCTGCCATTGCAGAAGAAGCCAACGCCAACCACGTGGACCACTTCATCTCTATTCACTCCAATGCGCAAAACAGCCGCACCAACTATCTCCTTTTGCTCTATCATGGAGAGGATGGCAAACCTACGGTCGCAACCAGTGACATCATGGCGGCTTCTTCCGGCAATATTCAGAGAAATAACAACCTCACCGTCTGGATTACCCCGGGCGTTTACTTGCGAGGAGATATAACTTTCTACGGCGACAAGCCTACTGATCCATATCCAGGACTCGGCGTTCTGCGCCCTCTTACCGTACCGGGCTTCCTTTCCGAAGGCTCTTTCCACGACTATCCACCCGAGACACACCGTCTCTGCAATGCCGATTATTGCAAATTGGAGGCAATACGATTCTACCAGCATTTCCATAGGTATTTCAATCGCCAATTGCCGCAAACGGCTACTATCAGTGGATGGGTCAAGTCCGGCAACGAGAAAGTGGATGTCTTGGGAGAGAAAAACTTCTACTATGCTCCGGGTTCCGACGACCAATGGCTGCCGCTTAATGGCGCCAAGGTGGTGCTGAAGGATAACAGTGGACAACGTATAGACTCTGTTATTACCGATGACTGGTATAATGGAGTGTTCGCTTTCTACGACCTACAGCCCGGAACATATCAGGTGGAAGCAAGTCGCAACCAATATTCTACCGTCACACAGACAGTAACCGTAGCGGCTGAGGAAATCGCAGGCTTGAAGGTCTTCCTCATGAACACCGAAATGGAAGTCCCCGACTACGCCGATCCTGACCAATACCCGGGTTCTGTTCCTCTCAATGAATACCTGTTCTCCGAACAAGATCATCGCGAGTCCACTGCATCTATATCTCGCGCTGTCTATAAGGGCGATAAAATGGTCACCCTCGGCTCCGAAGGACTCATTCTCCGAGGCTGGAACTTCTCTCGAGGATCCTCCTTGCCATTGCCTACAGGAATTACTGCTTCTCAACTTACTGACATTGCACTCACTGCAGACGGATATTTGATTGCTGCTGCGGTCCTCAGTAACACGTTGCATATATATGCATGGGATCATAATATGGCAAACCCTGCCGAATTGTTCACCGTCCCGGGTATTACTATCAACAACAGACCTTCTATCGCAGCAAGCGGCTCCATGTGGAAAGTGAAAGTCTTCTTCGAGACTGCCGGCAAAGTGTATAGTATGCAGGCAGGCGGTACACCTGCGATTGTTAGTTCTACCAACACCGGAGCCAAACTGGTGATGATGCCGAATGGATCAGTTTATGCCGACCGTCAGAGCCGCACGCCTACTTTCTTCAAGTACGCCGGCAACACCTACATGGTAGTTCCTGTGGACTCGGCATCTCAAGTCGGCTTCCAAGTGTATGACATTACTAACGGAGTCGCTTCCCGCAAGCGTGTATCTTCTACTTATCTGCTACAGGGAACAGCCACCACTCGCGCCTTCGCTTTGGCATATGTCGAGGGATATAGTGTTCATATCGGCTTGCTGGAGTCTGGCACAACGGACTACGTTTATGGCACATGGAAATCCCTGGATATACCTGTCGCCAACATCTACGCCAGCGAGGTTAGTTTCGATGGCACCAATTTCACTTTCCGACTCAACGAAGATGCCACTTCAGTTAGTATTGGCATTGAACGCGAAGGAGAACAGACAAACTTGCACGAATTAGGAGCCTTGACGCGCGGACTGCATACTGTGCCCAATCCCTTCCCCCAGCAAACGTTCGATGCTTACTCTATATCTGCAACTGCAATGCCCGTGGGATACCCCGTCCTTATCAGCAATGACGACCAAAAATTCCAGTTCCTTGCACCTTGCGGGGTAGCGGTTGACCGTACACCTGCTTCGCCCTATTTCGGACGTATTTACGTTGCAGAAAGTAGTGGCGGCAGTCTAAGCAAAGGATCACGTACTACTACCACAGGTTGTTATGTACTCAGTGCCGACTTCGCTGATGTTACTAACCAAGGCGATGTGGCTTGGGGAGGAAATGTACAGTGGGGCGCCAATAATGCTGACCACCATCAGTTTGGTTTGTCACGCCTTTGTGTCGCTCCATCGGGCAAAGTGTTCATTCCTTCTTCTTCCTTCGCTTCCGGAGGAGTATATACAATGGACGCCGCCAATCCTTCCGCTGACTTCGTGCCCGTCTTCGGCGGCAAACGCAATAACGATACCGGCGCACTCAAATATAGTGGCGCCACAGTAACCAATCCCGTTATGAGTTGCACTGTCTTAGGTTCTGGAGAGGAAGAAACACTTTACACCATGGACCGCTGCAACTCCTTTGGTACCGCTTTCTCCAACATCAACCAGTACAATATTGGGCAAGCCACTTCTCTTCCTTGGAAAGAGGAGCCTTCGGCGGTTGTTTTCTCCGACGACATCACTGCTTATATGGAGAATGGAAATGGAGAATTGGAATATGACGGACACGGAGGTTGGTTCATGAGCCAATATCGCTACGCATCATCTACTGTCAAGCCGGCGCTCTTGCACGTCACCAATGGGGTGCTGGACTACAATTGCGGCAATGAGATCGCTACTTCCAACCGAGGAGGCCTCGCTGTGAATGCGGAGGGCGACCTGTTGGCAATTGCACGCGAAGGAGGTGTCGTTGCCGTGTATGGAGTAGAATACGACGCCAATAATGTACCCTCTCTTACCGAGAAATACGAGGTGAATTGGGGCGCCGATGGAGATGTTGCTCTGGGACTTGACTTTGATGCTGCAGGCAACCTCTACATCACAACCAACACCAGCCAACGACTGAAAGTGTATGCCTTGCCAAAACTGGTCAACTCCTACACCACGCGTATCTCTTATCACCAGAAAGGTCAGGCAATCTCTTCTGTTCAGGCAGAGACCACCGTCCAAAAAGTGATTCGGAACGGGCAAGTACTTATCATCAGGAACGGTCAGGTATTCAACTCGCTTGGACAGCAACTAAAGTAAACAAATCAAAACACACACAATATGAGAAACAAAACATGCAATTCTGGTTTCTGCCGCATGCTTCTTTCCATGCTCTTGCTGGCGCTTCCCCTCTGGGCGGGCGCTCAGCAAGTGAGCGGTTTGGTACAGGACGCCAACGGCGAACCGATGATTGGCGTTTCGGTGGTTATTTATGGCACCAGTCAGGGTACTATCACCGACTACAACGGGCAATTTACCGTTGCCGCCAAGCCGACCGACCAATTGGTCTTCAGTTATGTCGGATACAAAACACAGTATGTCAAGGTCCTCAACCGGAACATGATCAATGTCACGCTCCTTGAGGACAATGAGGTGCTGGAGGAAGTGGTTGTCGTTGGTTATGACACCCAGAAAAAAGCCAACCTCACCGGTGCTGTTGCCTCAGTCAATGTGGAGGACCAACTGGAAGGACGCCCTATCACCAACCTCGGTAATGGCCTGCAGGGTGCGGCTCCGGGTCTTACTATCACCAACAGTTCCGGACGATTGGGCGATTCGCCTACTTTCCGTATCCGTGGTCAGGTCGCTTCGCTCATCAATGAAAGCGGCTCGCAACCCCTGATCTTGGTGGACGGAGTGGAGATCTCCGACATCTCGATGCTTAATGCCGATGATATCGCCGATATCTCTGTCCTCAAAGATGCCGCGTCTTCGTCTATTTACGGTACCCGAGGCTGTTTCGGTGTAATCCTTATCACCACCAAGAGTGGTAAGAAAGCCGCCGGCAATTTCCAGATCAATTACTCCAACAACTTCAGTTGGGCAACACCAACGGTACTGCCGACCATCGCCAAGTCGTATGTAGGAGCCGAGATGGCTTTGGAGGCCCGTCAGCGCCGTACTCCCGGTACTACCATCTTCAAGAACTCATGCGGACTGGTTTGGGATGCCAACTCAATTGACCGCATGCGTGAGTGGGACCGTATGTTCGGCTCGCAGAAACTATCTGATGAGATGGTGCTGGGACGTGACTTCGAAATCATAGCAGGCGACACCTATTTCTACCGCACTTGGGACGCTGCCGACCTCTACATGAAGGACTTCTCGTTCTCGCAGCAGCATAACCTGAGCGTAAGCGGACAGCAGGGTAAGACGAACTATTACATCGGCCTCGGATACATGGGTCAGGGTGGCGTCATCAAGGTCAATCCCGACCAATACGACCGCTTCTCAATCAATGCGAATATAGAAAGTGAGGTCACCAAGTGGTTCAAAGTGCGCTCGAAGATGCTTTACACACGCACCAACCTCAAGACACCTTTCAACTTCAACTCCGCGTCCTACGATGCACTCTATTACCTCTACCGCTGGCCGTCTATCATGCCCTACGGTACCTACGAGGGACATCCTTTCCGCAACTCTATCACTGAGACAGCCGCTGCCAACATGAACAGCGATGAGAAGGACTATATGCGCGCTTCTGTTGGCGGTACTATTACCTTCATCCCCGACCTGACACTTGATATTGACTACGCCTTCAACCTTGACAATCAGGATATCATCCAGCGCGGTGGTACCGTAGGAGGTTGGGATTTCTGGAGTGGTGGACTTAACCTGGTTAACAACTGGGCGGCTACCAGTCGCAACAAGATTGACATCTATTATTACAAGCGTCAGTACCATGTGGGCAACGCTGTGCTCAAGTACAAACATACTTGGCAGGATGCACACAAGTTCCAGGCTTTCGTTGGTTTCAACATCGAGTACAAAGATACCCGCTACGTCAATGCAGAAAAGCGCAATCTGCTTGACCAGCGCAAGCCGGAAATCAGTCTGGCTACGGGTGACGACTTCGTGTATGGCTCGCACTCTGCATGGTCCACGATGGGTTTCTTCGCACGTGTGAACTACTCCTACAAGGATCGTTACCTTATTGAGTTGAATGGTCGTTATGACGGCTCCAGCCGTTTCCCGATGAACCAACTGTGGGGCTTCTTCCCCTCCGGCTCGCTCGGATGGGTGGCTTCGGAAGAAAGTTGGTGGGAAGTGCTCAATCCCTATTGGAGTTTTGCCAAGGTGCGTGCTTCGTATGGTTCCATCGGTAACCAAAATGTGGGTAACAACCGCTTCCGCGCAATTATCTCTTCCTACAACTCGGATTGGATTACAGGAGATATTAATGACCTGACCTTCTCCCTGCCGACAGCCATTGCCGACGGTTTCACATGGGAGGCCGTCAAAACCATTGATGCAGGTGTGGACCTTCGTTTCTTTGGTAATGACCTTGGACTCAGTTTCGACTATTTCCGCCGCATCAACGCCAACATGATTGTCAGTGGTGCCGAGGTGCCCTCTACGTATGGTGCATCGGCTCCTTACCAGAATGCCGCTCAACTTACCACCAATGGTTGGGAGTTGGCGCTTGACTACCACCACCGATTCTCTAATGGATTGAACATTACCGCTACTGCCAGTGTGGCAGACGCTCTCTCCATTGTCACCAAGCACCCGCGTAAGGGTACCTCGGTTATTGATGGTAGCAACTACGAGGGTAAGGTGATAGGCGAGATCTGGGGCTTCACGACAGACCGTCTCTTCCAGGAGAACGATTTCGACGCAGATGGCAACCTCAATCCCGGCATTGCTTCGCAGGCGTATTTCGAGGGGACCAACGGTTATGGTTACAAATACGGTCCGGGCGATGTCAAGTATGTGGACCTCAATGGTGATGGTCAGATTACCTGGGGGGACAAGACCGTGGACAACCACGGCGATTGGAGCCGTATAGGTAACACTACGCCGCGTTTCGAGTACAACTTCCGCGTTGGCTTGGAGTGGAAAGGTCTGGACTTCTCCATCTTCTTCCAAGGTGTTGGCAAGCGTGACTACTGGGCAACCGGCACCATGATGATTCCGGGTTGGAACTTCTCTGAAGGAACCTACTACGCTCATCAGACCGACTACTGGACCCCCACCACCACGCAGGCATGGTATCCGCGACTGACCGAGATGAACCAGCCCGAAAAATACGCCGCCGCTTCGTTCTCCTCCCTCTGCCAGC
>CAMOMF010000032.1 GCA_946619625.1 uncultured Bacteroidales bacterium | reverse complement strand
CGTGCCCTTTTCCCCTTGGCGGAATATGTCAAGGCACGCGACCCCCGACACTACACCCTTGCCGACATGCCCGAGGAGAAGCGTATCATCTATGAGGCGATTCTCGATTATCGCCGCATTAAGAACCGCGGTGTTGTTGCTCAGTTCCGACCCGAGGTGTTCGACCAATACTCCAATTTTGCCCGTATAGGATCGGGTTCCATGGGCTCCAAGGGTAGGGGACTGGCTTTTGTGGATGCGATGATCAAGCGGCATTTCGAACTTGAGGATATTGCAGGCGCGCACATCACTATCCCTAAGACGGTTGTGCTCTGTACGGACCTTTTCTCCGAGTTTATGGAGCGAAATGGTTTGTATGCGTTGGCACTCAGCGATGCTGCCGACGACACTATCCTCCAAGCCTTCTTGCAAGCACCTCTTCCAGAGCACCTCACCACCAATCTGCGCGCGCTTATTGAGGTCCTGCAGGGACCGATTGCCATCCGCTCTTCTTCGCTTTTGGAGGATACGCAATATCAACCCTTCGCAGGTATCTATTCCACCTACATGATACCCAACACTCCGGAAAGACCCGAATTGACACTCTCTTACCTCACCGAGGCAATCAAAGCGGTCTATGCCAGCGTCTTCTACCGTGAGTCCAAAGCCTATATGCAGGCGACCAAAAATGTCATTGACGAGGAAAAAATGGCGGTAGTCATTCAGGAGGTCGTTGGCAGAGGCACTACAGAGCGCTTCTACCCCTCTTTCTCAGGCGTGGCGCGAAGCCTCAATTTCTATCCTCTCGGCGACGAAAAAACCGAAGAGGGAGTGGCGGAGATAGCCCTCGGCTTGGGCAAGTATATCGTGGATGGCGGCACCACCCTCCGCTTCTCTCCCGCACACCCGCAGCATGTACTGCAAACCAGCACCACCGAGATGGCATTGCGTCAGACGCAGACCTCTTTCTTGGCGCTGGACCTCTCACGCACCGATTTTCATCCCGAAGTGGACGATGGTTTCAACCTCCGCAAGTGTACGATTGCGGATGCCGAGGCGGATAAGCGGCTCAGGCTCATCGCCTCCACCTACAACTACCGCTCAGGATACCTCTACGACAATATCCTCGAAGATGGGCACAGAGTGCTCACTTTCAACAATATCTTGCACCACAACGCTTTCCCTTTGGCGGAAATCCTTCAGCAGATTTTGGCAATATCACAGCGCGAAATGGGCTGCCCTGTAGAAATAGAGTTTGCAGTCAATCTGGGCGCAAAAATGGGCGAACAAGGTGCTTTCCATCTCTTGCAGATTCGCCCAATTGTGGAGACCAAAGTGGAGGTTAAAGAGGATCTGGAGGCATTGCCCGACTCCACGCTCTTCCTACGCTCTCCCAAGGCGTTAGGACAGGGTGTTTACGATGATGTCTGTCATGTCGTTTATGTCCGCCCCGAATGTTTCGATGCTGCCAAGTCCGAAGAAATACGCGCCGAAATTGCCACTATCAATGAAGAAATGGTGCGTCAGGAAAAGCGTTTCCTTCTTATCGGACCCGGGCGTTGGGGCTCCAGCGACCCATGGCTGGGCATTCCCGTGCGCTGGTCTGAAATCAGCGGCGCCGCCATCATTGTCGAGTCTGCTCTTGGCGGATACCAGATTGAGCCCAGCCAGGGTACGCATTTCTTCCAGAACCTCACCAGTTTCGGCGTGGCATATTTCACGGTCAACCAGCCCGCCGGATTAGGTTTTGTTGATTTCGATTATCTGGACGACATGCCTGCCTTGCGCGAAACGCCCCATGTGCGTGTCCTCCTATTCCGCAAGCCTTTCATTGCCCTCGTCGATGGCAAAAAAGGCATCGGTGTCATCAAGAAACTGCCATGATAGAGATGGTTTTAACATGCCCCTCTATTAATAGCCAAAAAATACGCTAAATCTATCACCCAAAAAGCAAAAAAATCAAAATTTATCGGTACGGCTGTGTACCTTTTCTGGTAGAGCCATAGCGCGCTATGGCTCTACATGCATCACAATGTTACCTGACCATTCATCAGTAACGGCAGCAACTCGTCGCGCTGCTTGATAAGGGCATGCGTATCGAGCAGGTGCAAAAACTATTAGGTCATGTAAGGATAGATACAACTCTGCATTATGCTATGGTGAGCCAGCAGAATGTAAAGATGTCGCACAGAAAGTATTTGGGGTAAACAACGGGGAGAAATAGCATAATTATCCTAAAAATATCGGGGAAAGATAGCAATTCCCGAATAAAAATGACGGGGAAAGATAGAAAAATCGTTCTCTTTATTTGGATATGTCATTTATTTTTACTAGTTTGCAGCGTTTTTTGAAAAGGAGAAATTTATGGAGCATGTTTTTCAGCGTAAAATCTATCAGCAAATTCTTCAGTGGAAGCAGGAGAATGACGGCAGGAGTGCATTGCTTGTAGAGGGGGCTTGCTTGACCCTGACTTCTGCTATTACTTGATTTCGTCCGCACAGGTACGCAATCAGTTAAGTGCGGCAGCACAGCAGACAAAGATACGCCACACGTCTCCTGATAAAATTAAAGCCTGCTAAGTCTTTATATACCAGACCTTGCAGAGCAGAAGAAAATAGGGCAGTTATTGCGCCTAATAGAAGAGAAAATCAGTCTCAACAAGCAGATAAATCAAAATATATCGGTACGGCTGTGTACCTTTTCTGGTAGAGCCATAGCGCGCTATGGCTCTACATGATGCGTGTTTGTATTCATTTTATCCTCTGACCAACGTAAAACATTATTCTGTATATAATAATCCGTCTCACTAAATTGTTCGGGATGTTTAATGATTGAATCATAAAACCTTGACTGCCATGCAAAATCTATGTAATTTTTATTTGCCCATTTACTGATTCCAGATTTCAATCCCCTAATAACAACACCTAACCTGCCTATTTTGCCAAATTTATTTGGTTGTTTATCTTCTTCAGAGGGCACAATTTGTAACAATAGATGAATGTGGTTTGGCATTACTTGATATCTGTGAATGATAACATCCGGATAATGTTCCGATAGTTGTTCAATATTATTTTTTGTAAATTCTCCTATAGATGAATAATGCATCTCATTGTCGTATATATTACCAAAGAAATAGCGGCGGTCTTTTGTACAGATGACAATATGGTAAAAACCAACACCATATATTACATCCGTCAAGCGGTTGGTGGGTATGCGGTATTTTTCGTTGTATAATTGCGGGTTGAAATCCATAGCCATTTTATTTTCTTTGTAGAGCCATAGCGCGCTATGGCTCTACGGTAAACATTTACTCTTGCTCGTAGTAATAGGAATAGCCAATTCCTTTCATGAATAGTTCACGGTCGTTGATTTGGTCGGTCAGAGCGTTATTGACAATCTCATCAAATGTCGTCTCCGGCATGGATTCAATGGTCGGCAAGATGGTGGAGAAATGCTGTGCGTTGGCAAAGGTGAAACCTCCTTTACTGATGTTCTTGGTGCGTATCTGCCCTGCAAAATCATCCAGACCGCCAAATAGGTAAGCCTGTCTGAATGTCGCCGACCTATAAAAAGAAAGAGTAATAGCAGTTCCGCCCACTCAGAGAGCGGGCGGAACATTCATTGTCAGAAGTCGAGGTCCATCGGCGCAAACAACTTCGTCGGACTCAGTTTCGTTGTCTTGCAGCCCAGTACGGCTTCAATCTCCTTCAGGTTAATCTTCTTGGGGTCGCCCATCAGTATCAGCGTGACAGGTTTGCCCTGGATGTTCTCTTTGTAGAACTGTTCAATCTGGCTGAAGGTGAGGTTGTTGATCTTGTCGGCATTGACGCGGGCGGGGTCATCCTGGTACCCCAGTCGCTGCCAGTAGGCAAACGTGCCGGCTTTGCCACGCATGGACGGTTTGGCGGTCTGTGCACTCTGACGCAACGCTATCTTGATGTTCTCTATTCCGGTAGAGTCAATCGGCATGTTGTTCAGCAGGTCCATATACACTTTGACCACATCGACCACTTTGTCAGACTGCGAACCTACATAACCGATAAAGTAGCAATCCTTACCTTGCATGATAGGCGTTACATCCTGTCCGTAGGCGGTGTATGCCATCGAGCGCTTGGTACGAATCTCGTTCATCACGATGCCCGAGAAACCACCTGAGAAATACTGGTTGAACGCGTCAGAAACAACATCGCTTTCGATATTGTACGGGCGACCATTGATGTACAGGTAGAGGTCAGCTTGTTGTACGTTATTGTTCGGCAGGAACAGGATGGTGTTCTTGGTGTAGGTCTTGCGGTCTTTGATTACCGGTGAAGTAGAGGGCTTCATACCTTCGGTCAAAGGCAGAGCGGCAGCCACCTCTTCCGGTGTGCGTGTACCGCAGTAACGTGCGTCCAGTGCATACTCGCGAGCCTGTGCAATCAGGGACTGAATCTTCGGCAGAGACAGTGCGTAGATGTCACCAAACTTCACCTCGTCAATGTAAGACGACTTGTCGCCGTATAAAGCGTACTGCATGAGGGCGGAGCGCTGTGCAGCATTACGTTTCTGACGGTTCCAGCGACTGAAGAAGACACTACCGATAATGTTATCCAACTGTTTCTGCTCCAGTTTCGGCATAATCAATTGGCGGGTTACCAATGCCATTATCTTCTCGAGGTTCTTGTCCTCGCCGGAGATAGAGATATAGAAGTAACTGTCGTCACAGTCGTAACCGACGGAAGCGCCCAACTCTGCCATCTGTCGGTTGTACTCTTGCGCCTCGGTGTTAGGCATCACGCCTGCCGTGTTCATGAGGGCGACAACATAAGGCAACATCGGCATCTTGTCCTCACCGATTCCGTAACGCAATGTCAGCGTGAAGATATCGTTCTTGTTGTTGGGGGTGTAGCGGAGGGTTACATTGTCACCCAGGTCGCGCACCTGTACGTCTGCAAAATTGTTGTACGTCAGTTTCACTTCGCCGCGAGGCAACTGCATGAACTCTTTGGCATACTCAGTAACAGCACCCTTTACAGGGTCAAGAGGCTGAATCTTGGGCTTCGGCAGCGGACTGACTTTCATGGAACCTTCATCGAAGGAGATAGTCATATGGTCTGCATTGAAGAACTTCTTTGCCGTTGCCATAATCTGCTCTTTGGTAAGGGCTTGAATCTTATCATTCTCTTCGAAGATTGAGGTCAGCGGCTGATCATAGGTGAAGCAGTGAACCAACGCACTCATCTTGGAGGAAGAGTTTTCAAACGCCAGTTTGACAGCCTCATCGTACATCTTTTTGACCGAAGCGATACGCCAGTCTTCAATCTCACCGTTCTTCAGTTTGTCAATCTCTTTGCGGATGATTTTCTCCGTAGTCTTGTTGTCATCAAACATACGCTGGTTGACGTCATAGTAAGGCACAGCCTCAATGACAATACGCCCCATGTCGCGGCGCGAGTCAAGGAACGCACCTGCAAACTGTACATCACCGTCAATAGTCAGTTTATCCAGCAGACCGGTCTCTACACCATTGCTGAGCAGGGAGATGACGAACTCCAGCGGCAACTGGTCCTCATCGCCTTCTTTGACACCATCATACGCCCATACCAGCATCGGGTTGTAGCCCAGTTTGTAACTGTATTGCGGGTTGCCCTTGAAATTCACCACATTGAATTTAGTACGCTCGGGCAGCTCTTTGGCTTTCAGGCGGGAGAAAGTCTCTGCAATCATAGGCTTGGTTTTCTCCGAATCGAAATCACCTACCAGAATGAGCGCCATGTTGTTAGGCACATACCACGTGTTGTAGAACTCAATCAGTTTGCTTAGACGCGGGTTCTTCAAGTGCTCGGGCAGACCGATAACGTCGCGCTGGTAGGCATGCCCTTCGTAAATTTTCTCAAGGAATTTCTTCTGTACCTGCGAAGACGGCTCGTTGGCGTACATGTTGTACTCCTCGAACACGTTCTCCAATTCCGCTTGGAAGGTACGGAACACCGGATTGATGAAGCGCTCGGAGAAGATGCTCAGCCAGCGGTACATCTCAGACGGCGGGAAAGAGTTGTGGTATGCCGTCAGGTCATAGCTGGTGTAGGCGTTAACGCCCTCAGCACCGATGTTGTCCAGCAGGTTGAAGAAATCCTCCGTGGTGGACACTTTGGCTTCACGCATCGAGCATTGGTTAATCTGTGTAGCCAGTTGCTCGCGTACTTTCGGGTCCGTGGCATCGGAGTATTGGTCGTACAGCGCAATAATAGAGTCGTAGATAGGCTGTTCTTTTTCCCAATCCACTGCCCCTATTCGCTGCGTACCCTTGAAGAGCATGTGCTCCAAGTAGTGTGCCAGGCCGGTGTATTCGGCGGGCTCGTCGATGGCCCCTGCCCGAACCACTACATACCCCGTCACGTCGGGCTGGTCATGGTCTTCCCACAGGATAACCGTCAAGCCGTTCTCCAGCTTGTACTGCTGTAATTCTTTGGGGAGGTCTGTTGCGAAAACAGACAGGCTCATCAGAGCCAATAGTCCTGTAAATAATCTTTTCATTCTATCTTAGTTTTTTTTGTGATTAGTCGTTACAAATATTACGCCAAACATCGTGCCAAACCGTCTTAGTCGCTGATTTCGAGGATTACTTTTCCGCATTTTCCGCTCTCCATTACATCAAAGCCCAGCTGGAAGTTCTCGAAGGGGAAATGGTGCGTAATCACTGGTGACAGATCCAATCCGCCCAGCAACATCTGCTCCATCATGTACCAAGTCTCCCACATATGCCTGCCGGTGATTCCCTTGATAGTAAGGGCATTGAAGATAATCTTGGACCAATCCGCCTGCGTGTTTTCGGGCAGAATACCCAATTGTGCAATATTCGAGCCCTTGTACATATGTGCCACCATGTCGTTGAAGGCGGCGGGAGCCCCCGACATCTCCAGTCCCACGTCAAAGCCGTGAATACCCAGTTTTTTCATTGCTTCTTCCACTGTCTCGCCTTTGGAGCCATCTACGGTTAGCGTAGCCCCCATCCGCTTGGCGATGCCCAGACGAAGGGGGTTGATGTCCGTTACCACTATATGTTTCGCGCCGGCAAAACGGCAAATGCCAGCCGCCATGGTACCGATCAACCCTGCACCGGTAATGAGCACGTCCTCGCCTAACAAAGGAAAAGCCAATGCGGTGTGTGTGGCGTTGCCGAACGGGTCCATGATGGCTGCAAAATCATCGGGGATCTCGGGTCTGAGTTTGACCACGTTGGACTCGGGAATCGTCACGTATTCAGCAAAAGCACCATCTTTGCCGAAGATGCCCACACTCAACGAGTTCTCGCACACATGCCCCATGCCTCGGCGGCAGTTGCGGCACTGTCCGCACACGATGTGTCCCTCTGCCGTTACACGCTCACCCACCTGTATGTTGCGTACGCCCGGACCAATGTCTTCCACTATACCCACGAACTCATGCCCCATGATGTAGGGTGGGGTGCAGTGTTGCTGTGACCACTGGTCCCATTTGTACATATGCAGGTCTGTTCCGCAGATAGCGGCTTTTTTTACGCGAATGAGCACATCGTTCACTCCCACTTCCGGCATGGGTACCTCTTCCATCCAGATGCCACGCTCGGCTTTCCTCTTGACTAAAGCCCTCATTTTGATCTTATGGTTATCTTATGGTTATCTTATGGTTATGTTATGGTTGTCGTATTATGCAGGAAGCACGCCCAATTGTTTGCCCACCTTTATGAAGGCAGCGATTCCTTTGTCCAATTGGTCGTTCGTGTGCGCGGCAGAGAGTTGTACACGTATGCGCGCTTGTCCTTGCGGCACGACGGGGTAGTAGAAGCCGGTCACGTACACGCCCTCTTCCTGCAGTGCTGCCGCGAACTCCTGTGACAGACGCGCATCATACAGCATAACGGCGCAAATGGCTGATTCTGTAGGCTTGCAATCGAAACCAGCTTGCAGCATCCTGTTCACGAAATAGTCGGTATTGGCGTGCAGACGGTCCTGAAGGCTGTTGTCTCGGGTCAGCAGTTCCAGCGTCTTCAGACCTGCCGCAGCAATCATTGGCGGCAATGAGTTGCTGAACAGGTAAGGACGGCTGCGTTGGCGCAACATGTCGATAATCTCCTGTTTGCCGGTAGTAAACCCGCCCACTGCTCCGCCAAAAGCCTTGCCGAGTGTACCGGTGATAATCTCTATCCTGCCGCGCAAACCGAAACGTTCGGTCACGCCGTGTCCGGTCTTGCCCACAACGCCGGCGGAGTGGCTTTCATCCACCATGACCAGCGCGTTGTATTTGTTTGCCAGTTCGTAAATCTTATCCAGCGGGCACACGTTGCCGTCCATGGAAAAGACGCCATCGGTAGCGATGATGCGGAAGCGCGCGGCTTGCGCTTTGCGGAGTTGCTCCTCCAGGTCTGCCATGTCGGCGTTCTTGTATCGGAAACGCTGCGCCTTGCACAAACGCACACCGTCAATGATGGAGGCGTGGTTGAGCGCATCGCTGATGATGGCATCTTCCTCTGTCAGCAGCGGCTCAAACAAGCCGCCGTTGGCATCGAAACAAGAGGCATAAAGAATAGTATCCTCGGTGCCGAAGAAGTCCGAGATGGCACGTTCCAACTGTTTGTGCGTGTCTTGTGTGCCGCAGATGAAACGTACCGACGACATGCCGTACCCTCGAGCGTCCATGCACCGTTTGGCGGCTTCTATCAGTTCCTTGTTGTCAGCCAAACCGAGGTAGTTGTTGGCGCAGAAATTTATCACTTCTTCGCCGCCTTCCACCTCAATCTCTGACGATTGTGGCGTGATGATAATGCGTTCATGTTTGTACAATCCCGCTTCGTCTATGTCGTGCAACTG
>CAMOMF010000031.1 GCA_946619625.1 uncultured Bacteroidales bacterium | reverse complement strand
TCCGTGCCGCATGTGTTTGTCCTGAACGGCAAGGGCGAAATAGTACACAACCATTCGGGCTACACCGATGGGCAGGAAGAAGACCTGTACGACTTAATCAAACATTTGAAATAACCATTGAAGGCTGTTCTTCACATATTACGGACACGGTTGCATAGACTCTGTGTACTCATTGGCGCGATGAGTATGACCGGCGTGGGTGCATGGGCACAGGACACGCTGTCTGTTCCGGCGGCATGGACCGTATCCGGCGCGGTTCAGCACTCCAGCCTGTTCCCCACCACCGATGTCTCGGGGGACCGTACCGCGCCGCGTGCCTCATGGGCACCCATCGACCACCTGTCCAACACCTATGCTGATGTGGGGGTGCGATACGAGCACCATGGCGACAATCCGCTGCAGTTCACCGGCTTTTCCGCTGCCACACGCGCCGAGTTGCTGCAATGGCCGTTGTTGGGTTACGATGCCGACTTCCGCGGATATGGTATCTCCCACCTCCATGCGTCCGCCGACTTCCGCTGGGGAAGCGTCACCGTGGGCGATGTGTATGGTCAGTTCGGATCAGGACTGATACTGCGCTTGTACGAAGAGCGTTCGCTGGGGGTGGACAACTCGCTCCGTGGCGGCAAACTGGAACTACGGCCGTACAAAGGGGTCTCCCTGGAGGCGCTCGGCGGCAAACAGCGGCGCTACTGGAACTGCTACACCGACCATGCCTGGGGGTGGAACTACAGCCAAGACGCCATCATGGGAACCGACCTCGAGTTGGAAATCAGCCGATGGAGCGCACGCATGCAGGATGCCGGTGCCAACCTGACCATCGGAGGCAGTTTCGTATCCAAGTATCAGGCATTTGACACGATAGTCACGCAGGCATCGGACGGCAACTATTACTACTACAACCTGCCCGAACGGGTGGGTGCAGGCGACATCCGCGCAAGTTTCGCCATGAAGGGGTGGAACGCCCTGATAGAGTATGCCTACAAAGCCAACGACCCCATTGTGGAGAACGCTTTCTCCTACCGGCACGGCGATGCACTGCTGGCTTCGCTCAGTTACTCCAAGAAAGGTTTTTCCTTTATCGTGCAGGCAAAGCGTTCGGAGAACATGTCTTTCCGCAGCGACAGAAAACTCACCGGCACGGCGGGACAGATCAACCACCTGCCTGCGTTTGCCTACCAACATACATACGCCTTGCCCGCCATGGACCAATATGCCACCCAGATGGACGGCGAGTGGGCGTTCCAGGGGGAGATTTGCTACACATGGAAGCGCCGCACCCCCATGGGCGGCAAGTACGGCACGACGCTCCGGCTCAACGGCTCGCATGTGCGCGGACTGGGCAAGCGATGGGTGGACATGCCCGATGAGTACTACACCGATGTGCATCTGGAACTGAACAAACGCGCCGCAAAAGACTGGTACATCAACGCCATGCTCATGTATCAGACTTACAACAAAGCCGTCATCGAAGGTCACGGCGAGATAATCCGGTCAGGCATTGGCGTGCTCGATGTGAAATGGGCTACCAACCACAATGTGCAGATGCGCGCCGAACTGCAGTATCTGTTCACGCCCAACGATGCCGGGCAGTGGATATTTGCGCTGTACGAGTTGTCGCTGTTCAAGCAACTGATGATCTCTCTCTCCGACCAGTATTGTATTGGCAGACCCGACGGAATATTGACCGAAGAGCACGGACAACACTATTTCTCGGCACTGGTCACTTGGCAGAAAAACGCGCACCGGCTTTCGGCGGGGTACAGCAAGACACGTGCGGGGTTCAATTGCACCGGCGGGGTATGTCGGTATGTGCCCCAAGAGGAGGGCGTAGTCGTAACATATGATTTTACGTGGTAACATGTTCAACAGAATCACACATATTATCCTCGGCACAATACTCCTGCTTTTGGCGGGATGTCAGGTCATTCCCGAAAACGAGCGACTCTTGCCCCTGCCTATGCAGGAACCGCAGTCCAATGCATTGCTCATTGACTTCACAGGGTTCCTGTGCGTCAACTGCCCCACTGCAGCGGCAGAGGCACAACGACTGCAAACAGACTACCCCGACAACCTCGTAGTAGTGGCGATGCATCCCGCCGACAACCATTTCACCCAGACTACGATTGCCGGCTACGACTACACCTGTCCCGAGGCAAACATCTACTATTCTTTTTTCGGCGGCACTTCCACCACCCCCTTCCCGACGGGCGTGATCGACATGCAACCCGGTTGGCGCAGTTACACCGAGTGGGCAACAGCCGTACGCGCCTCCGTCATGCAGCCCAAGGGCGGACTACTGTTCCTGCAAATCACCAACGTCAACGAGGCGGAGCGCAGTTTCACCGTCTCCACCTCCGCCATTTGGGAAAACAACAACGTCAACCCGCTCACGAATGAAACGGATGTCGAGATACTCCTTTGGCTGGTGGCAGACAGTGTCCAGGGGGCACAAATGATGCCGGACGGTTCCACCAACCTCGCTTACACCCACCGCCATATGTTGCGAGCATGCCTCACGGACGACCCGTGGGGAATGTTCAACGGCATCGTCACCAACACCACCGAGCCTTGTGCCGCAGGATTAGTACACTATCAGGTGCAGGACACTGTCGGCGGGCAAGTTCTGCCCCTTGCTCACTACTCGGTAGTGGGAATCCTGTTGGACCCCGCATCCAAAAAACTGATTGACGTACAACAAACAAAGATAATAACAAAAACAGAATAATTTATGATGAAGAAAACAATCCACCTACTTCTGACTGTACTGGCGTTGATGGCCGTATCTTGCACCCCGAAGCCTATCCAAAAAAACACTTCCCAAATGCGACTGTTCGTTGACGGCATCGGCGAGATCACTGCTGACACAACCATCACCGTACATGAGGTACAGCAAAGTCTCAGCGGAGCGCAACAAATGCAGATTCAAGGCGAACTGAAAAACGTGGAGCCTACCGTACTTACCATGCAAATCACCCGCTCTGCCACCGACCGAATGGACGAGTTCTGCACCGAAGGCGTTTGCACCATCTGTGACGGCGAGACTGTACAGGAACTGGTTTTTGGCGTTCCTGAGGGCGAACCTGATACCGATTGGTACGCACACTACACCCTGCCGAAAGAGGGCGAGCAGAACTACACCGTACAGTACAAATTTATCAATCTCGACCGCCATTTCACCCTCACTGTACACTACGAACCGGCCGTTCCACGCTAAAAACCGATAAATCAGGGTATCCAGTCATTTGGGCAACAGCCCGCAAGGACTGCATCCTTGGTACTTTGTTTAACATTTTGCTTACGGTCTCCTTACCCTCTCCTTACCCTCTTCAAGACAACTTCATACAACTTCATACAATGAAACAATCTATCTATGCACTTTTGATTCTGGCAACCCTCTCTCTTGCCAGTTGCCAACCCGGCGGAAACACCAACGGCGAAGCACCCGACCCGCTGGGAACAACCTATCCCCGCGTTCAACTAATCGAACACTTCACCGGCGAAGCCTGTGGATATTGCCCCTACGGCATGAACCTCATTCAGGAACTGTACGCCGCCAACCCCGACAAGTATGTTTGGATCAGCAACCATACCTATTACCGCGACGAATATACTATCTCCGAGTCAAACACCATCGCACGTAAGTTGTCAGTCAGCAGCGCTCCCGCAATCTCGGTAAACAGAACCCGGTACAACAACTCCTACAACTACCACCCCTTGGATATTCAGACGGTTATGGCTAAACAGGAAAGTACTTCCAACAGTACCCTCTCCATCGAGCGCACCTATATCGCCGCAGCCAACGATTTGGTTATCACCGTACACGGCAAAACATCCGAGGCCATGGATAGTCTCCGCCTCACGCTCGCCATCACCGAAAGCGGAATGATCGGGGCACAGGAAGACTATTACTACACATGGGAGGGATGGACCAAGTTCCGTCACACCCACGCCGTGCGAACTTATCTCACCGCACCGCTCGGCGAAAGTGTCAAGCTCACCAACCGCACCTTTACCAAGGAGTTCCGAACCTCGCTGCAAGCGGGATGGAACGATGAAAACTGCATGATTGTCGGTTGGATAACTGCCGGAAACGCCACCTACCCCGTCCTCAATGCTGCCAAGATTCCACTGGTTGAAGGCTCCAAAGGCGGCGAAGACATCGTGCATGGTGGGCTTGAGGAGCGTTCCGTTCCGGACACTTACCCCGAAAGTGGGGCACCCGCCACTCCCGTCGTCTTCAAGGTAGCCCGCCTCCTGTTCGAAAACAACGAAGACTACACACTTGCCGCCTTGGAGGCATACGACATGGACACTATCGTTGATAAATACAGCAGTTACAACCTCTTCCCTTACACCGTTCTCTACTTCATCTTACCCGCCAATA
Organism: uncultured Bacteroidales bacterium; assembly: GCA_946619625.1. Classification (GTDB taxonomy): domain Bacteria; phylum Bacteroidota; class Bacteroidia; order Bacteroidales; family Paludibacteraceae; genus Colicola. Next base: position 2,347 of record CAMOMF010000031.1, on the reverse strand, counting down.
CGACTGAACTCGCCGACGGCACCTACACCATCGCTGATAGAGCGGACGCACAACCCGGAAATATCATCGCCGGTTACCGAAACGACACCGAACACACCGTGGAAGGTTCGCAGTACGTAGGGGCGCTCATCAACAACGAAAGAATCTATTACGGCAAGCAGTGGATGCTGACTTCCGGCTCTCTCACCAAAACCGCCGAAGGCTTTGTCCTGGAGGGTGTCACCAGGAACGGCAGTCCCATCCATGCCGAATTTACAGGAACCTTCGAAATCTCCGTGGGCAACTCTCCCCTCCGCAAAACAGAAAAAATGCACTTTTTTCACTAAAAATTTGCATATATCAAAAAAAAGCAGTAAATTTGCACCCGAAAATGATACTGCTTTTTAACAGGGCTCCGGAAAAGGCATGTTCGTTTATCTACTCCTGCACGCGAAACGATCGTCCGCAGGAAAGGATCCGGACATCAGACAAATACATATGTCTGCACTCCTGCACTCCTGAAACAAAAACATCGAATACAACAAAATATATTCAAAATGGCAGAAAACAAATTTAACATTCAGGCGGATTTTGCCCCCATCTCCACACAGGAGTGGAAAGACAAAATCATCGCCGACCTGAAGGGCGCCGATTTCGACAAGAAACTTGTTTGGCGTACTCCCGAAGGATTCAACGTGCAGCCCTTCTACCGCAGGGAAGACTTGGAAGGGCTTGAGACCACTGGATCTGCACCCGGACAGTATCCTTTTGTTCGGGGCACCAAGGAAAACAACGATTGGTACGTTCGCCAGAACATCTGCGAACCGGACGCCAAGGCGGCCAATGCCAAGGCACTGGACATCCTCAACAAGGGCGTAAACTCACTCGGGTTCCGTATCCCCAAAGACCAACTGTCCGCCGAGTACATCCGCACCCTGCTGGAGGGAATCTACTGCGAAGTGATTGAACTCAACTTCACCACCTGCATCGGACACACCCTCCAACTGGCACAGCTGCTCGCAGACTACTTCCGCAGCAAGAACCTCGAACTGAAGTCGCTGCATGGCTCTATCAACTGCGACCCTATTCAGAAGATGCTCACCAAGGGACACGCTTTCGATGCCGAAAAAATCACCGCGCTGCTCGTTCAGGCGGTCGAGGCACACCGCTTGCTCCCGGGCTTCCGCACCATCGGAGTCAACTCGCTCAACCTCTGCAACGCCGGAGCGTACTGCGCACAGGAATTGGCGTATGCCCTCGCTTGGGGCGCCGAGTACATGACCCTGCTCACCGAAGCCGGTGTCGAGTCCGCTGATGCCGCCAAGGCCATCCGTTTCAACATGGGCATACAAGGCAACTACTTCATGGAAATCGCCAAGTTCCGCGCCGCACGCATGCTGTGGGCAAAGATTGTACGCGAGTACGAGCCTGTCTGCACCTGCGGCGACAGTTGCAAGTGCGACAAAGTGGACGGCAAGTACTGCCCATGCGCCATGAAGATGAATGTGTGCGCCACCACTTCCACCTTCAACATGACCATCTTCGACGCCTATGTCAACCTGCTCCGCAGTCAGACCGAGACCATGTCTGCTGCAATCGCAGGGGTGGACAGCATCGTCGTAACACCTTTCGATGTCACCTACAAACAGCCGGACGACTTCTCCGAGCGTATCGCACGCAACCAGCAGTTGCTGCTCGCCGAGGAGAGTCATTTCGATAAGGTCATTGACCCCGCTGCCGGCTCCTACTATCTGGAGAACCTCACCGCAATGATTGCCGACGAGGCTTGGAAGCGCTTCCTCGCTATTCAGGAGGACGGCGGGTTCCTCGCACAGGTACTGGCTGGCAAAGTGCAGGCGGACATGGCGGCTACGCTCACCAAACGTCAAGGTGACGTCGCCAAGCGCAAAGAGACATTGCTGGGCACCAATCAGTTCCCCAACTTCAACGAACAGGCGCTGGACAAGATCCAGAACGCCGGCGGACATTGCTGCCACTGCTGCGGTCAGGACGCTGCCGAACTGCCTGTCTTGCCTTGCACACGCGAAGCCGAACAGTTCGAGGCACTCCGTCTGCGTACCGAACAAAGCGGCAAACAGCCTAAGGTGTTCATGCTCACCATCGGCAACCTCGCCATGCGTCTGGCACGCTCGCAGTTCAGTTGCAACTTCTTCGCCTGCGCAGGTTACAAGGTCATCGACAACAACGGCTTCAAGACCGTTGAGGAAGGGATCGATGCCGGTCTCAAGGCGGGTGCCGACATCATCGTACTCTGCTCCTCCGACGACGAGTATGCCGAGTACGCTCCCGCTGCCTACAAGTACCTCGCCGACCGCGCCATCTTTGTCGTTGCCGGCGCTCCCGCTTG
>CAMOMF010000030.1 GCA_946619625.1 uncultured Bacteroidales bacterium | reverse complement strand
GACAAGTTAAAGAATATCATCAGCGAGGCAGTGAGAGATGCCGTAAATGAGACCTCTCGCAGACAAAAGGTTCAACAGGCGATTCAGGGGAAAAACCGCAGGGTGAAGACTATCGGCATAATCTCCGCACAGAACCCGATGGGTTCGGACGGTAGCGAACTCCCATCGGACTACAACAAGAGGTCGTATGAAGAACTGTTGGACGTGTTGAAAAACGGACAGTACAGGTTTTATGTCATGGACGAAATGTGCGGCTCGCCCGAAAGGAGTGTCATGGTTTTCAACATATCTCGCGACGAACTCATAAAATTGGCATACGCGTTCAATCAGGAATCGGCGATTTTCGTCGACATGACCAACGGGGACGATGTGTCGTACCAATATTGGGAAGGCGATGACCACAATTCACCGCTGAAACTTCAGCGAGAGGAACATAAGATTGTCGATGCCACCAACGGCCGTGATTTCTATACAAAGATACCGCGCAAGTTCAAGTTCCGCATCCCGTTATTCGAATGCGTGGAGTCGTATTATGACCTCATTGAAGCACGAACATCGCAATATGATGTCGACCGACTGATTACCGAGTGTGTCGAACCCGGATGGAGCGGAAAGCACAGGTATTTCTGCAGGGGAAAATTACATGGTAAATTGAGATGAGATAACGGGCTCACCAGAAAGGCAATAACAATAAACAGGAACTGGCATTTTTCCGCCGCAAGGGATATTGCTTCGGAACCAAGTGCTATGTGAAAAACCGTCAGAAAAACAAGTTGATTATGAAAGACAAGTTAAAGAATATCATCAGCGAGGCAGTGAGAGATGCCATGAACGAGGCGTCATTGTCACAGAAAAAGTGTGACAACTTCAACGTGGAGAAGGGAATCAGTGGAGGTGTCTCCAAGGGTGGAATACGCACCATCACGGTTTTCACCGGCGAGTACCCGAATTCAACGCCTGCCGGCAGCACCTACAATAAAAAGGTCAACAGAAACATCAGCGACGCACTCAAGATGTCTGGTTACCGTTTCACAAGGGCGACCGGTAAGTTCGGAAATGCAGAGAACCCGTTTGTCGTGTTCAACATGCCGACTATGTTGGCGAAGAAACTTTGCGGACGCTGCGAGCAGACCTCGTTCATCGTCACAAAGTTCGGGAATGGGGAGAGCGCGGAGTCGGAATATTGGGAAAAGGAGGATACAAAGCGTCCTTATGACGGCGTACGAAACGACTACGTGCTCAAGGGCACATGTGACTCCTACACAGACCGTACCGGCGCTGACGACTACTACACGATACTCGGCAACAACTTCAAGTTCTCGATACCGTTCTCAATTTTCGAAAGCATTGACCGAAGAATAGCCGAGAACGCCGAAAGGCTGCTCAGAAAGGGCCTTTACGAGAGCAAGGAGCAACTGTATGAGTGGGCGTTGGAACGTGTCGGTTACAAGGCAGCAATGACGCGCCGTGCATTGAACGGGTAGAAAGTAAGGCAACGATATAGTTGTTGACCCGGCATGTATTATATACAATAAAAGAATTGAAAAACATTTACATTATGGATAAATTGCGTAAAATAATCAACGAAAGTGTGGAATCTGCATTAATAAGTTATACTACACCATTTCGTGAATCATTGCAATTGATTTATGTGTGACAAAGTAAAAAATATCATCAGCGAGGCAGTGAGAGATGCCATGAACGAGGTTAGACCTATGTGGATGACAGGATACCACAGGCTCACAGAGGCCAAACTGAACCGCATCATGAAACACGGAGATAGTGGAATGGTTGTCATATCCGCCAACCGAAGCGGTGTGCATTCTGACAATCCGAATAGTGACCTCACTGCTGAATACGCAGAATGGTTGGACAAGAACGGAATGGACAACACGGAAGAGAACGAGGGGATATTCCTCAAGGAGCGCAACAAAGACGCAAACCGCAAACTGATAGGGCGGATAAAGGCGAGCGGACTGTCATACACTCCCGTGTACGGTGGATACCACGGGCGCGACTCGGTGCAGGATGACTTCGAACCATCTTACATAGTATACGCAAAGGACAGAAGTGGCGGTACTGTGGATTTCGAGACATTGTTTGATCTCGCCAAGGACTGGTGTGGACAGTTCAAGCAAGATAGTGTGTATGTTCAGCCGCCGTTCGAAGCGCCAATGTATATTGACTGCAACGGTAACAGGGTGGACAAATCATCATCAAAGAACTTCAAATTCAACCGAGACGACGAAGAGTTCTGTACCACCACGAAGCGCAAGCACACAGCACCGCAACGCTTCACGGCAGACATCAATTTCGAGTCGTTCTATCACAAGGGCGTGTCATCCTATGTTGACCGTATGAGAAGATCAAAAGGCGGAGAGTTCATTCTATGATGAGGTTTGGATATTCATCGATGACTACTAGACATATCAAAATTATTTCCAAATGAAAAAGACAACATATTTGCAAGAAAGTGATTTGCGACGCATCATACACAAAACCGTTAAAACGACACTGCATGAAATGTATGAGTACCGCGTTAACGAGGTGCGCAACTTCAACAATGTGATTTTCGCCACAAAGCAGCGCATTAACGAAAGCAATATCAACAGGATGCTGCAATGGCTGAAGGATTGTGACTGCGCATTCATCAGTGCCTTCCGCAGTGAGTTGAAAGACATTAGAGACAAAAAGTCAACTTACCTCGGTCCTGATAAGGACTGGGAGGAGGGCAAGCGTTTTACCCATGAGGAAAACCGTCAGAAAAACAAGATGATGGTGACGGAATTGTTGCAGTTAGGATATGGTGTAACCAAAATAAAGGGTGTCTACCCCGAAGGGATGACCGATGAGTCTTCTGAGGAATCATACTTGGTTGTCAACCGTGATGATGACAGTAATTTCTTGGACAATTTATTGCGCATTGCCGAGTATTACAACCAAGATTCAATTTACTACAAAGCAAGAGGTAAAACTAAGGGGAACTTGATAGGCACAAACAATTGTGGTTGCCCCGGATATCATCAAAATGATGGAGATAGCGAAATGGAAACCAATTCTGCTTCTACCTTTATGTCAAAGTTGGGGAACATAGTATTCTCCTTAGTTGGAAAAGAAGCGCTTGATTTCTGGCAGAATATGGTTGCCGGCAGGATGCTAATCAAGGAAGATATCCATCCTTTGACGAGAATGGTGATGGGCGAGGCTCTTCGGTCGATGAGATGATGACATACATAAGTGGAGGGTGGAGCATATCTGTCGGTTCAAGACTTGCCAAGAGGTGGGGCAAGAACTGAATGTTAAAGCCTTGTCTCATCATCTGAAGGCTGATGGAGTCCTTGCGTAAAATTGAGTAGACAAGTCATGACTTGACGAGTGGGGTTAGAAACTGCAGATGATAGACTACCCACTACCAGGACACAGCGCGGTCATAATTCTCAATTCTTATATATAATAGAGGTGTAGGGCCCATTTGAAATTTTTTTTGAAAAAAAGTTGCTGAAAAATTTGGTCGGTTCGGAAAAGTGGTTGTACCTTTGCACCGCTTTTCGCCCGAGGGGGCGAGGGGCAGGAGAGATCCTTGACATGATTCGCAACCGATTTAGGTAAAAGACGTAGTACAAACGAGAACAAGGGACAGAGATGTCCCCGTTCAATTCACGACTACCAATAAATACAAAGCAGGAGATCATCACCGGGCCACGGGCGGACTCAATTCGGCGCATGTCCATCAATGTTTCTGAAAAGAAAAGACACGACATATTAACAACGAAGAGTTTGATCCTGGCTCAGGATGAACGCTAGCGACAGGCTTAACACATGCAAGTCGAGGGGCAGCGGGGAGGTAGCAATACCTCCGCCGGCGACCGGCGCACTGGTGAGTAACACGTATGCAACCTGCCCCCGGTTGGGGGATAACCCGCGGAAACGCGGACTAATACCCCGTAT
>CAMOMF010000029.1 GCA_946619625.1 uncultured Bacteroidales bacterium | reverse complement strand
TATTATCGCGCTGAGGAGGGATCCGGTACTGGCTCGCGCGCTGAAAGAGATTGCCGGGACGAAAAAGAAAGCAAGGTCATGTATGCCATCGTAACAGGAGCGAGCAGCGGTATCGGTATGCACTACGCCGAGCAACTTGCCGCCGACTACCACTACGATTTGCTGCTTGTGAGCAACCAGCCAGCCGAACTATGTGAAGTGGCGGAAACCCTGCATGCACGATATGGTGTACAGACCCTCACCCTTGCCATGGATTTGGCGAAGAGGGACGCCGCAGAGGAACTGTTTAACTTCGCGGCGGAAAACAAGATAGAAACAGAAGTGTTGGTGAATAATGCGGGCATACTGGTATTTGATGTGCTGACACATACTGCGCCCGAGAAAGTAGAAACCATCCTGCACTTGCACGTGCTGACACTAACCAAACTATGCCGCCTGTTCGGGGAGGAAATGAGCAGGCGGAGAAAAGGATTTATTCTGAATATGTCCAGCATGACGGCATGGACAGCCTTGCCCACTATTCCACTATATAACGCCACCAAGAACTACGTGTTGCAGTTCAGCCGTTCCCTTTGGTACGAATACGAACCGCAGGGCATACATGTGTTGGCAGTTGCCCCCGGGTCCACCAATACAGGATTGCTGCCCTTCCCGCCGAAGCTGGCACGTGTATTGCTCCGCACAGGCATAACGATGCAGCCCGCCACGTTGGTTCATCGTGCACTACACCGCTTGTTCTGCACCAAAAGGAAAGTGTATCTGGCAGGTGGTTGGAACGTGCTTGCCGTACCGGTACTGAAACATTTGCCTGACCGGTTGGTGCTGTACCTACTCCGCCGCCTGAAGTTTGTTCAGTAAGTATGATAAATGCAGTAGAGCCACAGCACGCTATGGCTCTACGGTGAATGAAAGCGGACCCTATAGTAGAGCCACAGCACGCTATGGCTCTACGGTGAATGAAAGCGGGCTCTATAGTAGAGCCACAGCACGCTATGGCTCTACAGTGAATGAAAGCGGACCCTATAATAGAGCCACAGCACGCTATGGCTCTACGGTGAATGAAAGCGGGCCCTATAGTAGAGCCACAGCGCGCTATGGCTCTACCGTGAATGAAAGCGGAGGGTCTATAGTAGAGCCACAGCACGCTATGGCTCTACGGTGAATGAAAGCGGGCCCTATAGTATATAAAGGCGGACCGACATCAAGAAAGCACTACAACTTTATTCCTAAAACGGAGTATTTACCGTCTGAACGAATAATGACGATTTGTCCGTTCTCCAGACGCTTGACCGTACCTGTTTCGGCAGAGACGGCAGGCAAGGCGTCGTGCTGAGAGAGCATGTCATCGTACCACTGCTTGACAGTAGCGGCATTGGTGGCACCCTTGTACCATACGAGTTCGTCCAACTTGCCGGTGTATGGGCAATTGAAGCGAACCGTGGAGTTGCCAAGCACCCAATCTTCCGTTTCACTAATGTCACCCGTATCGTCTGCGCCAGCGGCAATCTGTACCCCATCGAGGAACAGACGCAGTTGCTTGTTGGTGACGTTGCGTATGCAAACCAACTGGTGCCAATTGCCGTCAAAGCAAGCCACGCCTGACCGGGAGACCTCCGTCTTAGTAACATCGTCGTCAATGGCGAACTTGAGCGTTCCGTTCTTGTACTCCACTCCAATCCATTTGCCAGTGGCCCCCGTTTCCGCATTGGCGGTGGTGCTGCCCTTGTGGAAAAGGTACTGGTCCACATTGTTCGGCAATTGGGCGGCGAACCAGAAAGCGAGGGTGAAACTTTCGGTACCGATATTGAGGCTGTCGTAATGTACTTGGGTAAGGTGCGCCGTGGCATCGTTTGCTCCACTGAAATCGACCGCCTGTCCCTTGATGCCGACGGTGTATTGGGGCGTGAAGACGACAGCAGAAAGCGGGCTGTTCGTTACCTCGTTGTTGAGGTTGTCATCGAAGTGCATCATAGCCATGACGGTGAGTGGGTCTGCGATGTCAGTCGTGTCCGCCTTGGTAGTGTCCGGTTCTTGTGGTTGCTCCAAGCCGAAATAGTCGGGCAAATAGATTCCCAGATGGGGCGGTTGGTTGTAGGCGCAGTTCTGCCAAGCGATGCCCATACGGTAGAGGTGGTCCTGCATGAGGCATGGCAGACGATAGGCGGTAGGCATAGGTGTGGAGAAAATCATGAGTTCGACCTGCGGTGCAGACCAATCTTTCTCATACCGGTACATAATCAGTTCCTCACGCCAATCGCCGAGGATATCGGCTTGCAGACAAGGGGTCGATTTGGTGGGGTTGCAAGACTGGGGGTGTCCGTATCGACTGAACTCAATGACCGGGGAGGCACTGCTGCCACTCCATCGGCGAATACGTGGGAAAGACTTGAGAGAGTCGGCGTTGTAGCGTCCGTCAAACGTCTGGTCGTAGATGTCTCCTGTCCAATAAATACGGAAATTGGTGTCGGGTTTCTTGGAGGAAACGACAGCGCCGTCATTGCAAGCGTAACTGTTGTTGTCGATACTGCTCCAACACTCGAAGCCTCGGTGCTCGGGGAAAAAGTCCGCCGCCAATCCGCGTCCCGTGTCGGAAGCGCCGGTTTTGCGTGCAAGAATATAACCTGTGGTGGCATCATGCACATCGTAGCCGTAAGGAGAGTCCTCGTGGGGCATCATGATCTCCAATCCCGGACGGTCTGGAACCAAGTCCGCCAAGTGAATAGCATCGCCGTGTCCAAGACCAGTAGAACAGAGGAGTGAGCCGTTGTTGTCGATAGTAGCGCCGCCAGTGACAATCTCGTCCTTGCCATCGCCGTCCACATCGCCTACAGATATGCCGTGTACACCTTGCCCGAATGCCGTTGCAGAAAGTCCGGAGGCAGAGGCGATGGTGTTTCCATTCGCATCGAAGACACTCCATGCGCTCTTGGAAGTGGAGGCATGGAGCCAGCGGGTGGTAAGGGCCTGTCCGTTCCAATCTACCGCCCAAATGTAACAACGAGTGTAGTATCCGCGCCCGAAGATAGCCGTTGGCAGGGCATTCAGTCCGTCGAGGTTGGCGACACATGCCACCATCCGGTTGCCACGGTTGTAGTTGGAGTCTCCCCATGCGGAGGTGTTATATGCAGCCTGCCCGCCCACTGTGCAGGCGCGATTGGGGTTGTACCAAACGGTATGCATGGCTTCGCCGGTAGTTCCGCGGAAAACAGTAAGCAGTTCTTCGCCTCCGGTAATATGTCCGTTGGAGTTGATGTAAGTAGTTTCGTTGTTAATCGCCAGAATGGCAGAGTCGGTTGCGGCAGCACTGACATAGCGTCCCAAACCATCGGTAGAACCCGGTGCGGTTTGGCATATCAGTTCGGCTTTGCCGTCCCCGTCGGAGGCATAAACAAGGAATTGAGTATAGTGATTTCCGGAGCGGATGTTCAGCCCTAAGTTTACAGACCAGAGGAAGGTGCCATCCATCTCGTACGCGCGTAGAATACAAGGAGAGGAATAACCTTTGGTACCATTGTCCCTTGCGTTGTCAGGCATCCACTTGACTACCATCTCGTAGTCACCATCGCCATCCAAGTCACCGACGCTGATGTCATCGGGACGATAACGTCCGGTGGTGTTGCCGTTCTTGATAGAAGCGGGCCGGTCCAACATGATACTTGTATAGATGCTGTTCCACGCAGTAGTGGAGAACGTCTCCACGCTGTCGGGTGTGTGTAGGGCCTCGATGCGATAGATTGCGCCGGGCTGCCCGGCAGCATCGAGGAGCGAGTTGGTGGTGCGTAGTGGCGTTTGGGTAAGGAGGGTTTCTCCCCTATAAACATTGAAAGCGAGCGAGTCGGCGTCGGAAAGGAGAGTGCGCCAACTGACATGCACTCCTGAGCCGGTATAAACCGCAACAGGCGCACGGTTGAGTTTTTCCATGGTTTGCTGCGCAGAAAGAGTTGTGCAGGCAAAGAGCAGAGCAAAGAGTAGTTGTTTCTTCATGTTCTATCTACAGTCTGATAACTGAATTAAACCGGTTAATATATTTGAGATGATTGTTGATATATCTGTAATGATTGTTATAATCGTTTGGTGAGAATATCCAAAAATCGGAAAAGCGAGGAGATATGGTCGCCGTAATCGCCGAAATCGTATTCCACATTCTGCACGCCTTTGGTTTCCAGCATGAGTTGCAGGCTCTGGGAGTTCTCGAACGGTACGCCTTTGTCGGTGTAACTATGCATGAGGAAGAGGGGTGTTCGGGGTGTCCACTCGCCGAGGATAGTGTCGGTTTCGCTGACATGAACAATGCTGCTGCGGAGGAGTCCGTTATAGAGTCGTGCTGTTTCGGGAAGGGCTTTGTTCATGCCTTGCGGGGTCATGAGTTTGCTGACCTTGTGGGAAATGCCCATCCTGGCAAAGATGGTTACATTCGTTGCCGTATATTGCTTGGAAAAGATATATTTCCGGGCATGGCGAACTGTTTTGCGGTACATGAAATAATTGGGGTCGAGGTGCAGGTTATATCCCCAGGAAGTGCCCATAATGAGGAGTGGTACGGTGAATTGGAGTCCGACATTATCGTTGGCAATTGTAACGTCATACGTTCGTGCCACATCGTATGGTCCGCTGCCGGCGAAACATTGCTTGACAGGAATGTGTGGGTATTGCGTTTCCAAGAGCCGTAGTGTAGCCAGTGCAGACTGTGCGCCCTGACTGAAGCCGACAATGATGATGCTGTCATTTTGGGGTTGGCGGTTCAGTTTGGAGAGGAAATCCTGCGCGGCAAAGAGCATATCAACGGTGTTGCGCGCCGCGAGTTCACAACAGAGATAAGGGTGATTGCGGTCGCAGGTAATACCGTACCCAAGGTAGTCGGGCATGACGAGTGCGTATCCCTTGTCGCGAAGTACAGCTTCGCCCATATCACACATGGAGGGCACCTCTTTGTTTGACAGGACGGTGTAGTGGGGTTGTAGGACAATGCGCTTTGGTAGTCCTTCGCGGGGGAAATAGATTTTTCCACTAAGGGTGACAGGAAGACCAAACTGATCTACAGATGAATAAGTGCAAGGCATGGAGACATAGGACTCGGTAGTATTCATGCAAGCCAGCACCAGAGAATCTTCTGCGGGGGCGGACATGTGCAAGTTTACATAGAGGCGAGTGGTGTCATGCTGCGCATACAAAGGAGTATAGAGCAGTAGCAGAAAGAATATGGGAAGGATTTTTTTCATAACGGGTGCAAAGGTAGTACTTTTTTTTGAAATATGCAAGTTTTTCGTGCATGTTTTCACATTTTTCTTAAAAAAGTGGCAGAAGGGAGGGGTTTCGCAAGCGCAGAGACTTGCGTACCCACCGTAGAAAGTACGGAGAAGGTATGCTCCTCCCCTCACCAGGTAGCGATAAAAGGGTGAATAAGGGGTAGTGAATGTAAACATGTTAGTATTATACATAGTATAATACATGTAGTGTGTCTGTAGCCCGGGGAAAGAGCGGATGTACTTTTTTTTGAAAAAAAGTGGCAGAAATACTTGCATAAATGAAAAAAAAATATTACCTTTGCAGTCGCAAAGGTTTCGGGAAAGACTCGGTGCCTTTGTAATAGATTGAGAATAAAGAAACAAGCAACAAAAGTGTTGTTATATCCAATGGGGAGAGGACTTGTCCCCGAAGCAGTAAAAGAACCAAATCAAGCATAAAAATTGTTCATCATATGAAAAACCGGTTGAGAATAGGGCTCATTGCCATCGCATGCATGGTGTGCACCGCCATGACGGCAGCACCGAAGCAGGTGGTATCCTTCGACAAACGTGCCGTAAGCGACTCACTGACAGCGTTTGCGGCGCGTCAAGCCAGCGTGGGTAAAATACGTGTCAGCACCGTAAAAGTGAGGAACGACAGATTGGTGGAGGTGTTTGCGAGCCGGCAACTGAGTACGATTCCCTTTTCAGCAGACAGCGTGGAATACCTGTATGAGATGGTCAGCCGCATCGTGCTGGGCAGGCCTGACGGTGAGGTACGTATCTATTGCGATGACAAACAGCACGAAATAAGCCGACTGATTTCCTCGTTCCGCCGTGGCAATAAAGAGTTGTCGGGGGACGATGTGCAACGAATCCCCTATAAGCTGAAAAAGGTGCAGCCATTGACGAAGAACACCAGTGTACCCTACTCTGTTACATCGGGATTGGAAGGACAACATTTGGCGGTGTATGGGAGCCATGGCATCTATTTTCACCAAGGCGAACAGCAGTGGTTGTGGCAACGTGCGAAGATACTGACCACGGTGGAAGACCTATATACAACGGGTTACACCATGCCTTTTTTGGTACCCATGCTGGAGAATGCAGGTGCGGTGGTCCTGCAACCGCGCGAGCGCGACACACAATTGCATGAAGTGATAGTAGATAATACAGAGGCGGAAACACTGGGCGACTGGGTGAGTGTAAAAACCGGCGGCTGGGGACGTTTTGGTGAAGTGTTGGTGGAAGGAGAGAATCCGTTTACGATGGGCGGGTACAACTATAAACCAGCAGGGAACGACCAATCGAGCCTGATCTATCGTCCGCAATTGCCCGAAGCGGGAGAGTATGCCGTGTATGTAAGTTATAAGACCGAGAACAACTCCACCGAATCGGCGCAATACACAGTGTGCCACCGCGGAATAAAAACTACATATGCGGTCAACCAGCGCATGGGCGGGAACATGTGGGTGTATTTGGGTACATTTGATTTCTCGACCAATCCGTCGCAGAACTACGTTCAGTTGAGCGGAAACGGTCCGGCAGGAAAAGTGGTGACGGGCGATGCTGTGAAATTTGGCGGCGGCTGGGGTTGCGTGGCGCGCTATCAGCAACCTGAAACGATAGAAAATGTGCCGTCCGCCAAGGAAGGGACGAATGGAAAGAACAAACGCAGTCAAACTGCGATAGTGGCGGTAAGCGACAGTGTTCGTGCGCTGGCGACGATCAGCGGCTACCCGCGCTGGATAGAAGGTGCGCGATACTGGATGCAATACAGCGGGGTACCTGACAGCGTGTATAACTATACCGGCTCGAAGAACGACTATATAGACGACTACGCCTCGCGCGGTCGTTGGATGAACTGGTTGGCAGGTGGCAGTTCTGCCATACCAGAAGCCGAGGGTCAGCATATACCAGTGACAATCGGATTGGCATTCCACACGGACGCGGGCAACATCAAGAAAGACTCGATAGTAGGCACATTGGCGATATACACCGATTTTGACGGTGACAAAGAGACGGTGTTCCCGACCGGAGCGAGCCGTAGCAAGAACCGTGATTTTGCGGACTATGTACAGACGCAGATTGTGGAGGACGTGCGCGCCCAGTTTGCCCCGGAATGGACACGGAGGATGCTGCATAACTCCAGTTACTCGGAGTCGCGAACGCCCAAGATTCCGTCCATGTTGCTGGAACTGCTGAGTCACCAGAACTTTGCCGACATGCGTTACGGACTGGATCCGCGGTTCAGATTTACCGTGAGCCGTGCCATCTACAAAGCCATGCTGCGTTTCCTGCATGAACAATACAGCACACCGTATGTGGTGCAACCGTTGCCAGTGAAAGACTTTGCAGCGGAAATAGAGGATAATCATGCTCTGCTGAGTTGGAGGCACGTATCCGACCCGCTTGAACCTACAGCCGAGCCGGAATATTACGTCCTGTACACCCGCATCGAAGATGGCGATTGGGATAACGGGCAGAAAGTGAGTTATGAAGAGGGGACCTATCTGAGTCAGCCTATCGAACAGGGTAAACGGTATGATTTCAAGGTGGTGGCGGGCAATGCCGGCGGAATCTCTTTTCCGAGTGAAGTGCTGAGCGTTTACAAAGCGCCCAAAGAGAAAGGCTGGGTGCTGATAGTAAACGGATTTACCCGCGTGGGTGCTCCGGAGATGCTTGCCAACGAAGACGAATTGGCAGGTTTCCAGACCGAGAGTTATCCCATAGCGTACAAGAAAGACGTTATCTACATAGGCGGTCAGTACGATTTCATGCGCAGCCATCCATGGACGAGCGATGAAGACCAAGGTTATGGCGCATCGTACGCCGACAAAGCCAAAGAGACCGAAGCGGGGAACATGTTTGATTATCCGGTGATGCACGGAAAAGCATTGCAACAGAACGGATATTCGTTTGTGAGTTGCGCCGCCAGTGCCGTGGACAGTAGTATGTTGGCTGCATATGATGTGGTGGATATCATCATGGGTAAACAGAAAGAGACGTGCATAGGAGTAGAGAAACAAGTGAAAGAATTCAAGACTTTTACTCCGTCCTTGCAGGCAGCACTGCGCTCGTACAAAGGCTCCATACTGTGCTCGGGAAGTTTCCTGGGAACAGACATGCGGACAGAGGATGCAGATATCTGTTTTGCCAAAGATGTGCTGCACTACAAGTACCGAACCCACCATGCCACACGATCGGGACAGGTACGTATGGAGCGTCCATTCGCTGCCATCCATCCACAATTGGTTATGGAGCAGAATCCGAAGATACTGCCCTCGGAGAACAACGATGCCATCCGCCCCATGGGAGAGAACGCGCGCATTGTTGCACGATATGACGACAGCGGACTGCCCGCGGGAATCGTGTATCAAGAGGGAGGTCAGAAACAACTGCTATTCAGTTTCCCGCTGGAGAGCCTAAAAGAATTCAATCCTTTATATCTTGCCGCGATAGAGTGGCTGAGCAAACATGAGTAAGAAAAAACCGTTACCACTGATAGAAGATGTAGAGATAACCGGCGTTGCCGCAGAGGGTAAAGCCCTGTGCCGCATAGACGATTGTGTGGTGTTTGTGCCATTCTGCGTCCCCGGCGATATAGTGGACCTGCAGATTACCCGCAAGAAACATTCCTTCATGGAAGCTCGAGTAGAGCGCTTCAAACGCTACTCGGAGGAGCGCTGCGCCCCCAGATGCAAACATTTCGGTGAGTGCGGCGGTTGCAAATGGCAGATACTGCCCTACTCCGCCCAACTGCGATACAAACAACAGCAGGTGGTGGACAACCTCACGCGCATAGGCAAGGTGGAATTGCCTGCCATCAGTCCTATTCTGGGTTCGAAGAAAGAGTATGAATACCGTAATAAACTGGAATTCAGTTTCAGCGACAAGAAATGGATTTCCTGGGACGCTATTCATGCTGCGGGCGGAATTGAGAACGTGGATAAGAGTTACGCTTTGGGCTTTCATACCAGCGGCAGTTTTGACAAAGTGCTTGATATAGAAGAATGTCACTTAATGCCGGAGATTAACAACCGTATCCGCAATTTCCTGCGCGAGTATGGTCGTGAACATGGTTTGACGTTCTATAATGAACGCGAACATACAGGTTTTCTACGTTCACTAATTCTTCGCAGCAACGAACAGGGGGAAATAATGGTAACGCTGTCGTTTGCCGAAGACAGACCGCAAGAACGGGACGCTCTGCTAAATGAACTGCATGAACGTTTTCCTGAGGTAACAGCGCTATTGTGGGTACTGAATGAGAAGTACAATGATACGATTGGTGACCTGGAGGTACATACATTCTTCGGGAACGACTATATCATTGAGACGATGGAGAGTCTGCACTTCAAGGTAG
>CAMOMF010000028.1 GCA_946619625.1 uncultured Bacteroidales bacterium | reverse complement strand
TACCCTATTCTGAAGACATCGATGCCTTGTTGAGCCGTCTGACGGGAACGGATAAATATGAGTTGTTGGACTATGATGACATGAATGGTGCACGCGCAGCGAAAGTACAGAGTGCGCCCAATGTTGCCGTACTATATGCTGAAGGCACCATTTCTGATGAAGGTCAAGACGGCATCATCGGCAAGAAGATGATAGAAACCATTGACGAGATTGCGGAAGACGAGAACATCAAGGCAGTAGTGTTCCGCGTGAACTCGCCCGGTGGTTCAGCCTATGCAAGCGAACAGATTCACCATGCCATGTCGGTGCTGAAAGAGAAGAAACCGGTTGTGGTAAGTATGGGAGACTACGCCGCTTCGGGTGGATACTACATCTCGTGCAATGCCAACTATATCTATGCCGAGCCAACAACATTGACAGGTTCTATCGGCATCTTCGGGCTGATTCCGAATGTGAAAGGGCTGACTGAAAAGGTAGGCTTGAGCGTAGATGGCGTAGAGACACATGAGCACTCGAACTTCAACAGCGATATCGTTATGCGCGGCATGAACCAAGAAGAGCGTGCGCTGATGCAAGCCGAAATCAACCGCGGCTACGAGTTGTTCACCCGCCGCTGTGCAGAAGGTCGCGGCATGAGTCAGGACGACATCAAAGCCATCGGCGAAGGGAGAGTATGGTCGGGCGCGCATGCCCTGCAAATAGGACTGGTGGACGAGTTGGGTTCGCTGAAGGATGCCATCGCGCAGGCAGCGAAACTGGCAGGTTTGGACCAAAACAGTATCACTATTGCCGAATATCCCGAGCCGGAAGAACTGTGGAAAAAGATGATGGAATCATTCTCGACATCGGCGCGCGCAGAGGCATTTGCAGAGCGTCTGTTGGGTACGACCCGCTATCAGGCACTGCGCCGGATGGAGATGCTGGAAGCCAAGCCATCCGTTCAGGCGATGTTGCCCTATCGAATTGATATCAAATAAAGAATGAACATTCTGCTCCACATAGCATCGCGACTGTACGGCGTAGTGGTGGCACTGCGGAACTGGTTGTATGACAAAGAGATTCTGCATAGTTACCCACCCACGTTGCCAACTATCTGTGTAGGGAACTTGGCTGTAGGCGGTACAGGCAAGACGCCGCATGTGGAATATTTGGTCCACCTGCTTCAAGAACACGGATACCGAGTGGCGGTATTGTCACGCGGGTACAAACGCAGCACTACGGGTTTTGTGGAGGCGGATGAGAGCAGCACTACCGCCACTATCGGTGATGAGGCGATGCAGTTGAAACAGGCGTTCCCCGAGTTGATTGTAGCCGTGTGCGAAGACCGTGTTACGGGTATCCGGCACTTACAGGCATTGCATCCTGACCTACAGTGCATCGTATTGGACGACGCTTTTCAGCACCGCAGGCTACACGCCGGTTACAACATCGTTCTGACCCAGGCAGACAGGCTGTACACGGATGATTACCTGTTGCCGTTAGGCAGACTGCGCGAACAAGCAAAGGGTATCCATCGTACTAACTGCGTAGTGGTGACGAAATGTGCAGACACTATTCAGCCGATAGACATGCGTATCACAGCAAATAAGCTGAACCTTCCTCCCTATCAGCCTTTGCTGTTCACCCGCATGGAGTACGAGCCCTTGCGCCCCCTTTGGGGAGAAGGTCCCGCGCCCTGCATAGAGGCTCTGAGGCAACAGAAAGTGCTGTTGCTGACAGGGATAGCGCAACCCCACTACTTGCAAGAACATGTAAGTAAATCAGGTTGTGAGGTGTACCCGCTGACGTTTGGTGACCACCATGCTTTCAAGGAGGCAGATGTGCAGCGTATAGTCAACGCCTATGAACACCACCACTGCAGCGTCATTATTACAACGGAAAAAGACGCAGTGCGCCTGAAAGAATGTTCATCGTTTCCGAACACACTTAAATCAACCGTTTTCGTCCAGCCTATTCATGTAGTGTTTCTGGGTGAAGACCAACAAACTTTTAACACCAATATTTTAGATTATGTTAGAAAAAGTACAAGCGACCGCTGAGTTTATTCGCGGCAAAATGAAAACACAGCCTAAAGTGGGAATCGTATTAGGTACCGGTTTGGGCAACTTGGCAACACAGATTACAGATCGTACGGAAATTCCATACGGAGATATTCCCCATTTCCCCATTTCAACTGTAGAAGGCCATAGTGGGAAACTGATTATCGGCAAGTTGGGAGGTGTAGATATCTTGGCAATGCAAGGTCGTTTCCATTACTACGAGGGTTACGACATGAAAACCGTCACCTACCCTATCCGTGTAATGCACGAGTTGGGCATTAAGACGCTGTTCCTGAGCAATGCCGCCGGTGGTATGAACCCGAACTTCGAGATTGGCGAATTGATGATCATTGTGGACCACATCAATATGTTCCCCGAACATCCGCTGCGCGGACATAATGAAGAGAAGTGGGGTCCGCGCTTCCCGGACATGCATGAAGTATATACATCGTCGCTCATCCGTCGCGCCAAACAGATTGCCAAGGAGAACAATATCCGCGTGATGGAAGGCGTGTATGTAGGTACTCAGGGTCCGACCTTTGAGACTCCCGCCGAGTATGTTTATTTCCGCAATATAGGTGGCGATGCTGTGGGTATGTCCACCGTACCGGAGGCGATTGTAGCACACCATATGGGTATGCAGGTGTTTGGCATGTCCATCATCACCGACCTGGGCGTGCCTGGCAAAATAGTAGAAGTGAGTCATGAAGAGGTGCAGGAAATAGGCAACCTGCAACAGCCCAAAATGACCCTAATCATGACCAAACTGATTCAATCATTGTAATCCGTACTGACTGACGATAGTCCAATCGTCAGTTGTCCAATCGTCAATTACTAAATGGATTTGCTCAAACTATTCAAGCGGTTTGTTCCTCCTTACAAAGGCAAAGTGGCGCTCAACATTTTCTTCAATCTGCTGAGCACCATTTTGTCGTTGTTCTCGTTTGCCGCCATTATACCCGTGCTGCACATATTGTTCGGTATTAAAGCAAGAGTGGCGGCATACATGCCCTTTGCATGGACGGACGAGGTGAGCGTCATCGCCGATGCGCTGAAGAACAACCTGTATTGGTGGTTGGGCGAACAAATCAACGTCAAAGGGGCAGGCTGGGTACTATTTGTGCTGGGGCTGTTTTTGGTGGTGATGACCGGACTGAAGTGTCTGTGCACGTACATGGCGTCGTTCTTCATGATTCCCATCCGTACGGGCGTACTTCGCGATTTGCGGCAACAATTGTACGACAAAGTGGTGTCACTGCCCATGGGGTACTTTACGGAAGCAAAGAAAGGCGATGTGATGTCGCGCATGACGTCAGACGTGACGGAAGTGGAGGCAAGTATCATGGCATCGCTGGACATGCTCTTCAAGGATCCGATAATGATTATCATCTACCTGACGGTGCTATTTGTGCTGAGCTGGCAGTTGACGCTTTTCGTACTGATATTGTTGCCGACAGCGGGGTGGCTGATAGGGCGTATCGGCCGCTCGCTGAAGAAACGTTCTACGAAAGGGCAAGAACAGACAGCCGAACTGCTGGTACAGATAGAGGAAACGCTTAGTGGTCTGCGTGTGGTGAAAGCCTTCAATGCAGAGCAAAAACTGAAGAACCGCTTTTCCGACCTGAACAACCGTACCCGCCAAACATTTAACCGCATACACAGGAAATACATGTTGGCACATCCTGTGAGTGAGTTCCTTGGCACGGCACTGATTGCCATACTTCTGTGGTATGGTGGCGGGTTGATTCTGTCAGACCATGCAACGATAGACGCTGCAGAGTTCATTTACTACCTGGTCATTTTCTACTCTATCATCAATCCGTCGAAGGACCTGACCAAGGCACTCTACTCTGTTCGGAAAGGAATGGCGTCGTTGGAGCGCATCGACCGTATTTTGAACACGGAATCAGTGATAAAAGAGCCGGATGCGCCACGAAGCGTCATTATTTCAGATGGCGACGCCTCTTCACAGGCGTTTATCCGTTATCAAGACGTCAGTTTCCACTATCAGGCGGAAGTGCCCGTACTGCAACATATCAACCTGAATATCCGCCGCGGACAAACGGTTGCGTTCGTAGGTCAGTCGGGCTCAGGCAAGACGACTTTGGTAGATTTACTGCCACGATTCTACGATGTAACCGGAGGTGCGATTACCATAAACGGTACAGACATCCGGCAGTTGCGCTTGCGGGACTTGCGCGGACTAATGGGCATTGTCAATCAAGACGCAATCCTTTTTAACGACACCATCTGGAACAACATCACTTTCGGTGTAGAGCACGCCACCGAAGAGCAGGTGCGCGAAGCGGCGAGGATTGCCAATGCACTGGACTTTATCATGGCAACCCCCGATGGTTTTGACACCATAGTAGGCGACCGCGGCAGCCGTCTTTCGGGCGGTCAGCGACAACGAATCAGTATTGCCCGCGCCGTGCTAAAGAACCCCGAGATACTTATTCTTGACGAGGCGACATCGGCATTGGACACCGAGTCGGAGCAATTGGTACAACAGGCTTTGGAAAGACTGCTAAAAGACCGGACTACATTGGTTGTTGCACACCGGCTGTCCACTATACGAAATGCGGACATGATTTGCGTGCTGAGCGAGGGGACTATTGTCGAGTCGGGCACACATGAAGAACTGATGGCACTGGGCGGACATTACGCCAAACTAAATTCTATGCAAACAACTAAGACATCATGAAAAAACTACTCGTAACCATTGCAGTAATGGTGCTGCAAATATCTTACCTGATGGCATGCACCTCCATTATCATTGCCGGAAAAGCGACTGCGGACGGTCGTCCCGTTATGTTCAAGAACCGCGACACGGATTGTCTGGATAACCGCGTGGAACGCTACCAAGGCAAAAAATACGCATTTATCGGACTGGTGAATGCGCCCTGCCAAAGCGGCGAGGTGTGGACCGGCGTGAACGAAGCCGGTTTCTGCATCATGAACACAGCGTCGTACAATATCAAGAACGACAAAGTTCCCGCCAAGAAAATGGATAAAGAGGGAGTGCTGATGTTTGAGGCACTGGGCTGCTGCGCAACGGTGGAGGACTTCAGGAATTTTCTGAATGAGCATAAAAAACCGCTGTGCGTAGAGGCGAATTTCGGC
>CAMOMF010000027.1 GCA_946619625.1 uncultured Bacteroidales bacterium | reverse complement strand
GTGGTAAGAGGGATACATCACCCTGAGCGTCCCCGCCACCGGCGCCCCCTGTACGGGCGTACCGTTTGTGCGAATCCCCTTGCCGGAAAGCGGACCGAGCCGGTCTTTACGCATGTGGCGGCAAGAGTCGTCGAACAGGATGCAGAAAGAGGGCAAACGGTAGTCCTCCAGCCGGACAGTACAATATTCATCGGTATTCGTAAACAGGTGGCGTCGATTCTGGGAGAGGACTCTGATACTGTACATTCCGCGCCGCATTTCATCCGCAAAGGGGAGGGACAGTGTTGCCTTGGCATTGTTATCCAAGACAAGGGTCGTATCTTTGCGTTCCCCCCCGGGATGATAGATCCACACGGAAACCTTGGTGTTGCCGGAAAGGTAGGATTTATATTTGGAGCGTTCGTGCCCGATGATGGTCAGTTTGAGTGTATCACCCGGGCGAAAGACGGTGGCATTAGGCAGCAACGTCAGATGGCTGCTTTTTCGCTGTGAATCGTCATAGTAGTGCAAATACGCCTTGTGATGTTTGTCCATTCCGTAGGTCAGCCTGTACGTATTATCCTTCCAGAATCTGTACCTTGGGAAAGACGCCTCGCCGTTCTTATTGGTTCTGCGGGAAAAACAACCTTTCCTTTTGACCTTGACGCCCTGCAGCGGTCCGCCGGTATGTGCATCCGCCACTATCACCCACGGACGCACTTTACCCAAACGGTCTTCATTCACTGCAAAACAAAGGAGGTCGCTGACGAACAAAGTCCTGTAGCGGATCTGCTCCACGTATATACTGTCAATGGGTAATTGCGCCGTGTCTTCCGGCAGGCGGGCATACAGGTAGTAGGCGCCATAGGGTTGAGGCGCCATGCGGCATTGCACCTTTGTCCGGTGAAAAATAAGGGGCGTTCCGGTGGTTATCCGCAGGCTGTCCACTTTCACCATCGCCGACCCGACTCTGCCTCGCCCGGGCATCTTGTCCGGCAGACGATACAATTCGAATATCACCTCGTGCGCGTTGAAGTTGTCGTACGTAATGGTCAGTGAATCGGTAGAAAAAAGTCGTTGCGGGAACGAGTAGTCAAACTCAATCCGCTCGCAACAAAGGCGGCTGTGATGCAGGCGCGAAGCAAAAGGTGAATCCGGGTAAGTATTCAGATAATCAGTCACATACTGATAGAACCGCAGGTCGCGGTACGCACTCATGCTGTACAAGATATACCCGCGCTCCCATGTGTCAGGGAGGGAGGCGTAAAGGGACAAGAGGGAGTCGGTACTGAGGTCTTTACGCACCAACGCTATATAGAGCCGCGGCAGGGGACCGGCATCGTGCGCATGGAATTGTTGCCACGCCGTCAGCAAGGAGTCACGACTGTTTCCGTTCCGCCAATCCCTGCAAAACTCATTGGCAACGAGGTCGTATAGTGTAGGCAGGAGCAGCGTGCCCAACGTGTCGGTTCCTGTCAACCCTATTTCTTCGTGCCATTGGCGGATGGTGATACTGCGGGTAAGTGAGTCGTGCTGTAATGCCAGAGTAACGAACTCGCTGTTTTCCATCGTGTTAGACAGCGTGTGCAGGGTGCGAATATCCATTGCCGTCATGGTGAAGGTAACACACCATGCGAGACTACTAAGAAGAGTGCAAAGCCGTTTTATCATCTTGTCAAAAAAACTCCGTTTGAAGGATTATCTGTTATTTTATCAGTTTACTTAGTTGCTTTTCTGTTGCGTCGGGCAGGATGGCGTGGAGGTGAGCGAGGATACGTTCGTAGGACTCCTGCGGTGTGCGTATGGTGGAATGCGCCTCGCGCCCAAGGAGGTTCTCAGGCGTGTTGAGCAGTTGCCAACCAAAACCGTACTGCTTGCCATGCTTGTCACGCGGGTAAACAAAGTCCTCGGTGACGATATAACAGCCCATCTGCAGGCGGTTGACGTACGCGTCAAAACGGCTGCGCATCCTCGGTCCTGTCATGCCACAAGCAGCCCGCAGGTCACGCGCAATGGCACTGCCCTGTTCGCGCAAGGTGGTCAGGATGACCTCCTCGACAGACCCCGACTCGGGCTGCGGATAGATGGAGCGGCGGTAGTTGTAGAAATCCCGCCACCAGTCGCGGCTGATGAACCCCGCTTTGCCACCAAAGAACTTGCCATACACACAGCCTCCCTCGGTGATTGCCGGTCCTTTCCACGTCCACAAAGGCCACTCCCAAGAGCCGTCGTCAAACTGAACGTAATGGTAGTCGGGTGCCATCATCTCCTCGGCGCAATACCCGACAATACCGCTGTCTAGCAACGGGAGGAAACCCAACTGCTGTACGCGCTCAATCAACTGCGGGCAGGAACTGATTTCGTACTGCCCTGATGTGCCGTCGTTTTGGCGGTAAAGGTTCAACAGATAATCCCGGACGCTGTTCATTGTT
Organism: uncultured Bacteroidales bacterium; assembly: GCA_946619625.1. Taxonomy (GTDB): domain Bacteria; phylum Bacteroidota; class Bacteroidia; order Bacteroidales; family Paludibacteraceae; genus Colicola. The sequence goes on along the minus strand of CAMOMF010000027.1, from coordinate 1,878 downwards.
TCTTTTTCATGTTTCAACGTTTGAGAGTACAAAGTTACAACTTTTTTTTGACATGTGCAAGAGTTTTTCCAAAAAAAATTGATTTTTGTTGCTTTTTGCCAAAAAAAAAGGGGGAGGGGCAAGTGGGAGGTGGTGGGGGTCAGAACGGGAGGTCACCCTCGTAGGAGATCGGCTGTGGAACACCAACAACGTTCACCGACGGTTGTTGCCAGCGAGGGGAAGAAACGGCGGAAACCGGCTGAGGGGGGAGAGCGGAAACAGGTATAGGCCAATCCGGGAGAACACCCTCACTGAAAGCTAAATCAGCCCACCAGGATTCGTAGGCTTCGAATTCGGAAGGCAGAAATTGCGAGTTTTGGTTGGCTATTCGTTCGAGGCGTCTTTGTTCGGCTCGTTGCTGCGCCTCTTTCTGGCGTTTTTTGGCCTCTCGCTTGGCACGGCGCTTTGCGCGCTCTTTTTTGATTTCGGAGTCACGGACCTTTTTGAGCCAGTTGTAGAAATATTCTTTGATTTCGGTGCGGGAAAAAGTGTCCTTTCCCTTTGCCAGGAGTTGTTGGATGAAAGTGTTGATGAATGGAGAGAGGGTGTCGATGAGCGATGCGGGGTCGTCGGGGTCCTTAAGAGTGATTTTGTTCAGGTCACACAACTCGCGCATGGTAGTTTCGCTGTCGGTCAACCATGAAAAATAATTTTTTTTAATAGCCCCTACTTCATCGCGCGCGTCGGAGAAAGTTGGAGAAAGAGCTTTTTCTTTTATTAATTTTTCTTTTAATATATTTTCTTTTCCTTTCTCTTTGTTACTTTCTCTGTCGTGTTCTTTTATTAACTTTTCTTTTATCTGCTTTTCTTTTTCCAAATTTTGGCAGTAATCGAACCATTTTTGGCAGTGGAAAAGACAGACGCCATCTTGCTCAATGACCCAGCCCTCTTTTTTCAATTCCGACAGAGCACGATACACACTTCTACTTTCCCCCAGATAGACACAGAGCTCCTTGGAGGTAAGTCCGTCCTTGTGGTTGGACAAAACGATAATGACCTTGAGGTGCCACGCGTGAAACGCAAGCAGTTGATTCCGGTCTATATTGAGTATTTCATTGGAAAATCTTTTCATTGCGTGGAGATGTTTCGGTATAAAATTGTGCAAAGATAGTAAAAAAATCTAAAATAACCAAATTTTCCGGCGTTTTTTTTGAAAAAAAATAAGATTTTCTTGGTGGAATGAGACAAAAGTAGTACCTTTGTAGTCACAAAATGAGAATGAAGATGAAAGTAACATTAGAAAAAGGGTCGAATTGGCATGGTAAATGGGTAGATGACAAGTATATCGCGCATGTACCCGGGAAAGGTGCGGAAGAGGCGAGCGTAAAGCACAATCCGAAGCAACCGATGAGTGCGGCTCAGCGTGCTCAGATGGGGATACAGAATCCACGTTTGACGGAGGCAAACAGGAAACTGAGGGAGGTGAAGAGCGATCCGGAGAGACTTGCAGTGTATCGTGCGCAATTTGAGGCGTATTGTGCGGAGAACGGCGAGACGTACGAAAAGAACGGAAAGAGGCGGAGACGACGGTTCGTTGACTATGTGCGGAGGAGGATCATGTTAGAGATGAGCGGTGGAAACGAGGAGTAATGGAGGGGTCTTCACCAGGTCCCGATGAAAGGCAGAAAAAACGTTGCTTTTGTGTATTATACGTAGTATAATACAGTTTTTGCAAGCGGAGGGGGAGAGAGACGTTAAATTGACAATTCTTTACTCGCAGGGCTCGGACGATCACTACGTGTGCTTTACTCGCAGGGCTCGTACGATCGGCAGAGCCGTGGATAGTTGATAGAAGTTGAAAGTACTTTATTCGGCAGGTTAAGCAAAAGCCCCTCCCAG
>CAMOMF010000026.1 GCA_946619625.1 uncultured Bacteroidales bacterium | reverse complement strand
GTGAGTTCATGCTTCTTGATACGTCCGGTTTCGTAGTCCTCCACAGATGCGGCGACCATCAGTCCGAATTGCGTTTTGTCATGCCATGTCTGGGCATAGACATAGTAACATTCGTCCGGGTCTTGCAGCAGCCATCCGTTCTGTTTGAAGAGAGCGTATTGACGGGTCGCTTCCTGATAGACTCGCTCGTCGTATTCGCTGGTTCCAACAGGGAAGTTAATCTCCGGCTTGTTGATATGATATAGACTCATGGGCAGTCCTTGTGCTTCAGCGCGAGCCTCTTCAGACGAAAGGACATCGTATGGGCGGGCACTGACAATGGCTGCCATTTGTTTAGGAGGACGTATGCCTCGGAATGCTTTTACCTTTACCATATGGAAATGCAATTATTTGGTTTGCTGTTGGGGTTGCTGGGATATTGCAGATGCCTGCGGTTTGCCCATGACACATGTACCGTTGAATACCGCATTGGGTTCAACGATAAGCACTTGTGTGTTTACCTCCGCCTGGATCTTCGCGGTCGAACGGAGTGCCAAAGTCTGCTTAACTTCAATCTTGCCCTCCAGTTTGCCCTGCACATCCGAGTTTTGGCAAACGATATTTCCCTTGATATATCCTTGTTCGCCAATGATGACTTTTCCGTTGCATTTGACTTCTCCTTCGATGGTTCCGTCAATACGGATGTCGGAATCGGCGATAACCGTACCGATTATTTTGCTTCCGGCAGTCAGTGAGTTATACATAGAGCCGGAGGATTGTTGTTGTGGTGTAGCCATATTTGTATTATTGTTCTGTTTGAAAGAATTAAACATAGCAGTTCATTTTTTTTAGAATGGAGGAGTAGGCGCGTCCGGTGGAGAAACCAGATTGTCGTTAATCGGGCTGGCATATCCATATCCGTCATTGCTTGCTACTACACGTGATTGATAAGAGGAGAACGAGTTGGCGTTGTACCCTTGGATGATATCGTCATCGTTGTCGAACTTGGCATAGATGTTCTCGAACCTCAGTTTGACATCCGTGGTGGCACCGTTACGGTGCTTGGCGATGATGATATGTCCTTTTCCCACTTCGGAAGGGTCATATCCCTCGGACCGCTCCCCTTGCCGGTAGAAATAGTCATACCTGTGGATGAAACATACCATATCGGCATCCTGCTCGATGGCACCGGACTCACGCAAGTCGCTGAGTTGCGGCACTTTGCCTTCCACTCCGGCGCGTCCTTCGAGCGAACGGTTGAGCTGTGAAAGAGCGATGATGGGTATGTCAAGTTCTTTGGCGAGCCCCTTCAGTGAGCGTGAGATGGTGGACACCTCTATTTCACGGGATTGCATTTTCTGCCCGGCGGACATCAGTTGCAAATAGTCGATGATGATGCACTCCACCCCTTTCTCGCGAACCAGACGGCGCGCTTTGGAACGGAGTTCGAAGATTGACAGTCCCGGCGTATCATCGATATAGATAGGCGCCCGCTGCAACTGCGGAATGTTCTGGTCGAGAGCGGACCAATCTTCGCGTGAGAGGTTGCCGGAGCGCAGTTTGGAACCCTCGATAGAGCATACGTTCATGATGAGACGGTTCACCAACTGGATGTTGGACATCTCCAAGGAAAAGATTGCCACCGGATGGTTCATCACGCCCATGTTCTTCGCCATGGAGAGGACGAAGGCTGTTTTACCCATGGCAGGACGTGCGGCGATGATGATAAGGTCGGAACGTTGCCATCCCGCCGTCACTTTGTCCAATTTCTCGAATCCTGAAGGAACGCCGGTGATACCACTGCTATCCTTGCTTGACTGTTTTTTGAGGCGCTCGATGGCATCGGAGATAATATCGTTGACGCCGCGCACATCCTTCTTTTGGGAGTACTGCGCAATCTCGAAAATCCGCCCTTCGGCATCGTTCATCAGTTCTTCGACATCGGTGGTCTCATCGTAGGCTTCTTCGGCAATATGGAGTCCCATGGAGATGAGTTGCCGTGCCAGTGATTTTTGCGAGATAATGTTGGCATGCGCCTCGATATGTGCGGCAGACGCCACGTCAATCGTAAGTTGTGCAATGAAGTCCGCCCCTCCGGCTTGCTCCAGTTTCCCTTTGCTTTTCAGGTGCTCTGTAACCGTGAGAAAATCGATGGGGTTGCTGTTTTGCGCCAGTTCGGTAATCGCCTCGAAAATCAGTTGGTGTTTGGGCTCGTAGAAGGACGCGGGTTTGAGTATCTCGGCTATTTCGCCGTACACATTAGGCTCAATGAGCAGTCCTCCCAGCACGTACCTTTCCACCTCGACAGCTTGCGGTTGCCGTTTGCCGACAAGTTCATCGGTTGTGGGTTGTATTTTTGGTTTATTGGCTGGCATGTTAATTTTTGTTGTTGTATATATCCAATAAGTCGTGCGCGGCAACAAAAGAAGAGACTTTGTTCTGCAGCACTTTTTCTTCTGTCCGTTCCAGCAGTTGTTCTATGCGCGGGTCGTGGTAGAACGAGTCCAATAGTTTTTGATTGATAGTCTCGTACATCCAGTACTTGGACTGCTCGGTCCGCTTGCGGCGGAAATAGCCGTTACGCTTGGTAAAGAGCATGTAGTCTTCAATCATTTTCCAGACATCGTCGATTCCATTGCCTTCGACAGCAGAACAAGTGACAGCCGTTGGTTTCCATCCTGATTCGTGAGGCGGGAACAGAGCGAGGGCGTTTTTGAAATGGATACGTGCCACGCGCGCTTTCTCGATGTTGCTTCCGTCACATTTGTTGATGGCGATACCATCCGCCATCTCCATGATACCTCGCTTGATTCCCTGCAGTTCGTCGCCGGTGCCGGTAACCTGCAAAAGCAGGAAGAAATCGACCATAGAGTGTGCTGCCGTTTCGGATTGTCCGACGCCGACGGTCTCCACAAAAATGGTGCTGAATCCTGCCGCTTCACATAGAACAATCGTCTCACGCGTCTTGCGTGCAACGCCACCGAGCGAGCCTGCCGATGGGCTGGGACGGATAAATGCGTTGGGTTGTGAAGATAGTTCCATCATTCGGGTCTTGTCGCCCAGAATAGAGCCTTTGGAGCGCTCGGAGGAGGGGTCGATGGCCAGTACTGCCAGTTTTTTGCCCTCCTTGCACAGCTTGGTTCCAAGTGCTTCTATGAACGTGGATTTTCCTGCTCCCGGAACTCCCGTAATGCCGACTCTGACAGCATTGCCGGAGTAGGGGAGACAGCCCTCTATCACCTTTTGTGCAATAAGTTGGTCAGAGGGCAGGTTGCTCTCCACAAGTGTGACGGCCTGCGAGAGAACGGTAATATCTCCGGAAAGGATACCGTCAATGTATGCCTGCGCATTCAGCCTGGGCTGACGCATCTTGGGACGGAAATAAGGGTTGATGGCAGGTGGTTGTTCTACGCCTGCATTGACTTGCAACCCTGTATATTCCGCATCGTTTTCGGGATGATGATGTTGGTCCACTTCTCTAATTTGTTATGGTTTATGTTATGTTTATCTCTCGGTCATCTCTCGGTCATCTCTCGGTTCCCGTCTCAGGGAAGTTTGCATGTCTGCCGAGACCATTCCCTTACTTAACCGTCCACGTAATTGTAATGCGTGTATGCGGTTTTGCAGGATCGTTGGAGATTACCTCGATTTGTTTGCGGAAAGTTCCCACTTCCTGTCCGGCTGTTACCTGCACTTTTACGTCTTGCGACTTGCCGGACTTGATGGCCTGCCTGGGTGTGTTCACCTTGATATTCTTGGCACTGCAACGAATCGTGCGGATGTTGAGTGGATTGACACCTACGTTTTTCAGCGAGATGTTTTTGCTGAGTTTGGAGCCGGCAGCAATGGTGCCAAGATTCAAATCAAGCGTAGAAACCTCCATGATAGGAGCGGTTTTCTTGTCCACATCCGAGAAATCCTCTTCAATCGTGTAACTGAGCGTGACCTTGTAGTCGTCTGTGAGCATACGTTTGCCATCGACAACCAAGTAGATATAGGAGTTCTCCAAGCCCCACACTTTCGCCTTGCTGCCATCGATATTAACATGCAGCTGTCCTACCTGTTTGGGCTTGACAGTGGTGAGCGTAGCCTGCGCGTCAATCCACGGCTGTTTGTCACTGAAAAGCACTTCTACGGTGATGTCCTTGTCGGAATTGTTGGTGTATTCAATCGTCTTGGTGATGTTCTTGGTGTTGAGGATGGAGCCGTAAGTGAGGATGCGGGTGTTGGCTGCGAGTGCCTCACCCATCTTCTGCGGAAAACGATTTATACTCTGCTGTGTTTTGGGAATCACCTCGCCGCGGATAGTCAATTTTGTCGTAGGATTGGATGCATTGGAGGTGATAGTAATGGTTTTTTGGAACTTGCCGGGTCGTCCATTAGGGTTGTATGTAACGGTGATGTCGCCTGTTTGCCCGGGCTCAACGGGAGTTTTTGTCCATGTAGGGGTCGTGCACCCGCATGACGCGCGCACATTAGAAAGGACAAGGGGTGCCATACCTTCGTTTTTGAATGTGAAGATGGTTGTCACGCGTCCGTCCGCCTCGTTGATTTGTCCGAAGTTATGTTCCGTTTTTTCAAAAGTGATAACAGGTTGTTGTGCGAATGCCAGCGTGCAAACCGCCAACACTACTGTTGCTAAAAAAGTACGTTTCATATTGTTATATTGTTATAGTTATTAGTTTTGTTCGTGATTAACTCGTTGTGCCTCATTTACTTCTTCAATCTTCCGGAGGGCGGCGCATAGGTCCTCCACCTCCTTGGTGTTATGGGTGAATATGCGCATCGTTCCCTCGAAGATACCGTCCTTGGCGGAAAGGTCGATGCGTCCCATATTGAGGTTGAACTCTTGGGATATCACCCTAAGTATTTCAATAACCATGCCAACCTTGTCAATACCTTGAATGGAAATGGTGCATGGGAAAGTGTGCTTGTCGGTTACGTTCCAGTCAGCGGCATAAAGTGAGCGCCCATACTTGACTTTGAGTGCATCGGCTTCGGGACAGTCGCGTTTATGGATAATGATAGCGCCATCCTCGTTCATGTACCCCAATACATCATCGCCCGGGATTGGCTGACAGCATGGGGCAATAATATGTTCGTTTCCTATAGTATCGTCGGTAATGGTAACATGCTTGCTATGAGGCAGATAGCGCAACGGATTCCACTTGCTGTATTCCTTCTTTTCTACTTTCTTTTTCGGCTCGGTGGGAAGCAGTCCGTCTTTGCGCAAGCGGCGTTTGAGGCATTCCTGCGCTTTGGCGGTAGTGGCCCATTGCAGCCATTCAGGTTGGGGTGTTTGCAAGTGCGATGTCAGCACTTCCACCTGGTCGCCGCCTTGCAGCACATACGACAATGGTTCCAATTTGTGGTTCACCTTGGCACCAATACAATGTTCGCCCAGGTCGGTGTGCAACATGTAGGCAAAGTCGAGCGCAGTGGCACCCAGCGGCATGACCTTGATTTCGCCATGAGGCGTGAATACGAACACTTCGTCTGCGAACAGATTGAGTTTGAACGTATCCATGAAATCGATGGCATCTTGTTGGGGGTTCTTGAGCATCTCCTGGATGGCACGAATCCATTTGTCCAGCTCGGTCTCGTCCTCAAATCCGGTTTTGTATCGCCAATGCGCCGCCAATCCGCGCTCGGCTATCTCGTGCATGCGTTCGGTACGAATCTGCACCTCCACCCATTCACCGTCTTGGGTCATAAGGGTAACATGCAGTGCCTCGTATCCATTGGCTTTCGGCGTACTAATCCAATCCCTGATCCGCTCGGGATGCGGTTTGTAGAATTGGGTCAGTGCCGAGTATATCATCCAACACTGGTCCTTTTCAGACATGTCAGGTTTAGGCTTGAAGACGATGCGTACGGCAAGCAAATCATACACTCCTTCAAAAGGAATATTCTTGGTTTGCATCTTTTTCCAGATGCTATATACCGACTTGATGCGTGCTTCGAGCGTGAACTCATAACCCATGCCGGTCAGTTTCCGTCTGACAGGAGCAGCGAACTTCTCGAACGTCTCCATTTGGATATTCTTGTCCGCTTGCAGTTTCTGCTCGATTTGTGCATAGGTCTCCGGATGCTCGTATTTGAACGCCAGATTCTCCAGTTCAGTCTTGATGGGAAACAGACCGAGACGGTGTGCCAACGGAGCGTAAATGTATAGTGTTTCGCCGGCAATTTTGTACTGTTTCTCAACTGGTTGTGCCTCCAGTGTCCGCATATTGTGAAGACGGTCTGCAATCTTGATAAGAATCACGCGGATATCCTCTGACATCGTGAGAATCAGTTTCCTGAAGTTCTCTGCCTGCATGGAAGCCTGTTCACCGAAAACTCCGCCGGAAATCTTGGTCAGTCCCTCGACGATAGAGGCTATTTTGGTACCGAAACGCTGCTCAATATCCTCCACTGTATAGTCGGTATCTTCCACTACATCGTGGAGTAGGGCGGCACAAATAGATGTTGAACCCAAGCCCATTTCCGACACGACGATATGTGCAACGGCAAGCGGGTGCATGATATAAGGCTCGCCCGAACGCCTGCGAATACCGGCGTGCGCTTGTTTGGCGAACTCGAACGTCTCCTTGATCAAATCCACCTTTTGACGGTGCGGCGTCTTGCTATAATCTTCCAGCAGCGATTCAAATTCGGTTTGAATCATCAACTCGTCCTGCGCAGGGTCAAAATTGTTTGTCTTGTTCATAATATGCAAAATTAGCCAATTTGGTGCAAAGTTACTGCTTTTTTTTGACATGACCAAAAAAAAATGACTTTTTTTTCAAATAACTGCGTTTTTGTTTGCATATATCAAAAAAAAGTAGTATCTTTGCACTCAATTTGATAATTTGACTTATTGTGCGTATTAGGCACTTTAACATACTAATTTGAAAACCAAATGAATTGGAAACAATATATATTGTTCGCGGTCTTTTTCATCGCTCTGCCGGTGTCCGCGCAAAAGAATGGTTCTGTTCAAAAAACGAAGCCCTTTACCGTAGTCATTGACGCCGGTCACGGAGGACATGATTCCGGTGCCGTGGGTAAAATCACGCAGGAAAAAAAACTGAATCTCGATGTCAGTCTGCTTGTGGGGAAAATGATAGAAGACGAATACCCCGATGTGAAAGTGTGCTACACGCGCAAGACCGATGTATTCCTGACCTTGCAGGAGCGCGCTAATTTTGTTAACAAAAACAGTGCCGACCTGTTTATCTGCATTCATACCAATGCCTCGGAATCTTCTGCAGCAATTGGTGCCGAGACGTTTGTGCTGGGTATCGATAAAATGGCAAGCAACCTGAGTGTTGCGATGCGTGAGAATGCCGTGATGCTGCTCGAGGACAACTACGAGACCACCTACCAAGGCTTTGATCCGAATAGTGTGGAGTCCTACATCATGTTTGAACTGATGCAGGACCAATATATCGACCAAAGTCTGCAGTTCGCTACGCTTGTACAGCAACAGTTCAGCGGCTCGCTCAAGCGCGCAGACCGTGGTGTCAGGCAGGCAGGATTCTGGGTGTTGCATAAAAGTGCATGTCCCAGCGTGCTTATCGAGATGGGTTTTATCTCGAACCACGATGAAGAAATTTACTTGGCATCCGTTGCCGGAAAGCAGCAGATTGCCACTGCCATCTACAACGCTTTTGTGGGCTACAAGAATGCCTACGACAAGAAAAACGACAATTTCGCCCAGTCTGCTCCCAAAGAATTGAAGTCCTATAATCAGCCCAAAACGGAGGGAAAAAAGGCTGAAAAACACGAGTCAACTCCCGATTCGGCACAAGTAGCGAAGAATGAAGAGATTGCACCATCTGATACAGACAAAAATGTCCATACATTTTTCGAACGGCCTGCTTACCCTCTCCATACCCCCTCCGAACCTGCTCAAGACACCAAAAAGCCCGTTTATTCGGTACAGATATTTGCCACAAGCAAGGTGCTGAAGAGCAGTGACCCCACCTTCAAGGGCTTGAAAGGATGCAAATATATCAAAGATGGTAATTTCTACAAATATAGGTATGGTGAAGTGACCGATTACAACGAGGCGCTTCAGTTACAGAAACAAGTGAGAACCAAGTTCCCCGATTGCTTTATCGTGGCGTTTCTGGACGGAAAACAGATACTTGTGAAAGAGGCCAGAAAAATGTAACGTTCAAATGGAAGAAAATACATGGATATGAAACATAAAAAGGAAATAATCGTGGCAGTGCTTGCCATCATTGCTTTGTTTTTGCTCTATTTTGGATTCAATTTCTTGAAGGGCGTAAACATCTTCAACAAAACCAACTCTTATGTGGTGAAATATGAAAAGATGAACGGACTTGTGGAGCAGGGACCGGTGTATATCAAGGGCTTCAAGGTGGGACAAGTGGACAAGATTATCTATGATTTCACTCAATCCGAGTCTTTCACCGTTCATTTCTCCATCAACGATGATATCCGCCTGCCAAAGGGCACGGAAGTAGTACTGATTCCGGACGGTTTGATTAGTGGCGAAGCATTGGAGCTGAACCTGCCTGTTGATAGCATAACTGCATGGTATTCAGAGGGTGATACGCTTCCTACTTCCATCACGCCGGGAATGTTGAGCGCTGTCGCTGAAGCGGTGTTATCTCAGATCAATCCGATTCTGTCCAGTATTGACTCGGTTGTGAACGTGCTGCAAGAAACCGTCTCCAAACAGCAACTGCAGCAGATTATCGACAACGTGGACGGCACCATGGCAAATGTGAACGCCATCACACGCAAAGCCGACAGGATGATGGACAGACAGTTACCGCAACTGCTTGACACAATCCAACTAGCGATGAACGACATACATCGCATTACTGACAATCTGTCACAAGCCGACCTGAAGGCTACTATTGCGCGCGTGGACGGCGCTGTCGATGAGGTGAAGGCACTTATTGCCGCTGCCAATTCCGAGGACGGAACACTCGGCAAACTACTCAATGACAAAGCTCTTTACGAGGATATTGACAATACCGTCAAATCTGCTGACAGCCTGCTGATTGACCTGAAAGCTAATCCGAAAAAGTACGTTCACTTCTCACTCTTCGGAGGAAACAAAGACAAAGAAAAGCACGAAAAGAAATAATGGAAAACAACGCCTCAAAATATTGGGACAAATGTAAAACTCTGCTCAAAGAAGAACTGACCGATTCTGCCTACAGGACTTGGTTTTCCGGAATTATTCCTCTTCGCTTTGAGAATGGCATACTCCTTTTACAGGTGCAAAGTCAGTTCGTAGTAGAGTATATTGAGGAAAACTACAGCCGCTTGCTCGGCAATGTGCTCTTCCGTGTATGCGGACCCGGCACCAGGTTGGAATACCGTATCCCTATTGATAGTACTTCCGGTATTGGAATAACCACATATAGCCAAGGGGTGGAAAAAGAGAAGTTGCTGCAGGGACGCCCGCCTCAACAGCCTAATCCACGCCTGCAAATGCAAGAACCCCAACTCCCGCCTTTGGACAGCCGTTTGAACACGATGCAAACGTTCGATAGTTTTGTTCAGGGCGAGGTGAATCGTATGGTCCGCACCGTGGCAATTGCAGTGGCTCGCGACCCGGGAAAAACAGCATTCAACCCCCTCTTCGTGTACGGAGGTTCAGGGGTCGGAAAAACCCACCTGCTCAATGCCATTGGCAATCAAGTGAAGGCACAATATCCGCAGAAACGGGTGCTTTACCTTTCTGCAAACGACTTCAAGATGCAATACATGTCTGCCGCTAATCCGCAGAACAATGATGTGGCGAACTTCATCAATTTCTATCAGACGATAGATGTGTTGCTGATGGATGATATTCAGTTTATTACCCGATTGGAGAAAACGCAGGAGGTGTTCTTCCATATCTTCAATCACCTGCACCAATCAGGTAAGCAAATTGTGCTCGCTTCGGATAAATCGCCACTGGAAATCAAAGATGTGGACGACAGGCTGATTACTCGTTTCAAATGGGGCTTCTCCGGCGAATTGCGTCGCCCTGACTTTTCTCTCAGGCGGGATATCCTCAAAAACAAAGTAAATCGTGACGGCGTGAATATTAGCGAAGAGATAATTGACTTCATTGCAAAGAACGTTCGCAATAACGTGCGCGATTTGGAAGGGGTGTTGGCATCACTGTTGGCATACTCAACGCTAACGGACGAACAGATTAGTTTGGAGTTGGCGGAACGGGTTGTCAGTCAGATTGTGGATGTTACCGTCGCAACGCTGACGGTGAACAATATCATGGATGCTGTTTGTGAGGAGTTCAATGTCACCTCGGAACAACTGCTGTCAAGTGCACGTTCTAAAGAAGTGGCACAGGCAAGGCAGGTGGCGATGTACTTGACTAAAATTTTGCTCGACAAACCCTTGATTGAGATTGGCAACTGCTTCGGTGGAAGAACGCACGCTACTGTACTGCATGCCATTGCTTGTGTTAAAGACCAAATGTCTGTGGATCCTGTCTTCGAACGTCAAGTGAAGCGGCTGGAAAGTCGCTTAGTTAAATAGTGTAGTTTGAAACTCGGTTAGTTAATTAAGTATGGAAGAACATAAATATATCGTTTCGGCGCGTAAGTACAGGCCTTCCGCATTCGAGTCTGTAGTGGGGCAAAAAGCACTTACAGAGACCCTGCGAAATGCCATTCGCTCGAACCATCTCGCGCATGCTTACCTGTTCTGCGGACCGCGTGGCGTGGGTAAGACTACTTGCGCACGCATTTTTGCGAAAACAATCAACTGCCTTGCGCCAACGGAAGATCACGATGCTTGCAACCAATGTGAGTCTTGCGTCGCTTTCAATGAACAACGGTCTTTTAATATCCGTGAACTGGATGCCGCCAGCAACAACTCGGTGGATGACATCCGCGCCCTGATTGACGAAGTGCGCATTCCGCCTCAGATTGGCAAGTACAAAGTGTACATCATCGACGAAGTACATATGCTGTCGGCAGGGGCTTTCAATGCGTTGCTGAAAACATTGGAAGAACCGCCTTCATATGCCATTTTTATTCTCGCTACGACGGAAAAGCACAAAGTGCTTCCCACCATCTTGAGCCGC
>CAMOMF010000025.1 GCA_946619625.1 uncultured Bacteroidales bacterium | reverse complement strand
GTTTTAACAGAGCAGCAAAAAGAAGAGCAACAACATCAAATTGATATTCAATTAGAAACAATAAAACAATTGAGTGGAATAGTAAGCGTTTGATGGAATAAGGCGTACCGCCAATTGATAATGAAATAATCGTCTCTCTCCGAGCGGTGCTTTCGAGCAGTCCGGGAAAGGAGAAAGACAAATAAACAAAAATCCGCCTATGGCATAAAACAACAGACAAACAACATATAAAATAAGCATTTGCTTTATTAAGGATAAATTCAATCTTCCACAAATTGAAATAGGTTTCCTCGATATAGCGAATGTTCACACGTCGGTGTGGGCATTCTGCATATATTGGAACCTATGGGAGTGGAAGCCCGAATTTACCAATATAAACAGATTGTCCACACTTTTTTAGAATTGTAGAGATGAAAAAGCGGCGTCTAACATAAAATGGACCGCACAAGAGAGGAGGAAAAGTAAAATATTTCATTGTCACCTATATCATTATTATCATAATCAAAATAAGCCTCTCAACTAATAGTATATTTAATATCATCAGTAATAATGTAAGAAATAGTTTCACCGACAAAACAATAATAACACAATCATCAAAAACATCAATTTGCAATTTTTACATGCAACATATTGCCAAAGTCCAACAACAAGTGTTAGTTTAGCAAGAAAAATGGTTTGCATTTCAAACATAAATTGAATTTTTAAAAGATTAATATTTCCATTACATCTATAAAAAGCCATATAATTTATCAGGATGAAATGGACTGCTGCAAAGATAGAATAAATATTTGATATAAGCAAATTATTTTTCAAAAAAATAATAATATGAAAAAGAAAACTTTTATAATTTTAACATTACTTGTTTCTATTTTAGCAAGTTGCGACAAGATTACCCCAGAAACTGCAAATGCTTTTAAAGGCGAGTATTGGATGGAAACAAACAACATTGGTATTGTTGGTGAACAAGAATATCCGTTGAATGAACGAGCTTCTTGGACTCCGGTCACTATTTATGAAATGAGCGGTAAATTATACGTGCAAACCGAACTACTCGGTGCGCCTGACTTTGATAATGAACATCCCAAAGAGATAGAAGGTAGTTTGGAAAGACCTAACTTTATTTCTCTGTATAGGATGTCACAGGGTGAAGAGGACACTATAAACCACGGCATTGAAAATGTTGAGATAATAAATCATTCAGTCCTTTATGTCGTAAATGGATTTATTGTGTTACAATCAAATGGTGTACGCGCTCAAACTCTCCCTATCAAAGTAAAATCAGGTTCTGAAACAATTTTACACCTCGATCCATACAAACCTGTAGAGGTTGAGTTTACAGACATTGCCGGATTTTCATTAGGAAAATTCAAAGCATGGTATGAATATGGTCCAATGGTTAAGAAAGGAGAAACGATTACGTGGGATGTAGACTATAAAGATACCTATATTCGTCCAAGTGGTCAAGGTGAAAACTACGACCGTATAATCCATAGAAATGTTCTTTATAAAAAATAATGATAGTGAAAACGAAGTTATTCATATGCGTTGTTATATCCGCTTTGGTGTTATGTTCATGTAAATCAATGAATGAACCAGACTCCGGCAAACAAGCTGGAACTTTGCCAGGTAAATTTTCGATAAGCGCAAAAAAGCAGGTGCAGTTCTCACAAGGGAATTTGCAATACCAAGCAAGTACCAACACTTGGCGTTTTGCAGAAAATCAGTATGATATTATAGGTAATAAAAACAAAAACGTAAGTATTGTTTACGATGGATGGATTGATACATTCGGTTGGGGAACAGGCTATAATCCCACAAATACGAGCGAGGAAGATAAAGATTACGCTACATTTGTAGATTGGGGATATAATGCTATAATCAATGGAGGAAATGAACCTAAAATGTGGAGAACATTAACTTCCTCCGAATGGAATTATATATTCTTTTCTCGTCCCAATGCAAACGTGTTATTTGGTTTTGGTATGGTAAATGGCATAAGTGGTTTAATTCTTTTACCTGATAGTTGGAAACTTCCAAATGAAATATCCTTCACTCCGAGTACAAAAAAAGGTCTATTTTCTGAAAACGGTTGGACTTGGTATGAGAATCATAATTATGATAATTTTAGCCATAACACGTACACTTCTCAACAATGGAATGTAATGGAGTCTGCTGGTGCAGTATTCTTGCCAGCGGCTGGTTTTAGAAGCTACTATGCAGAAATGAGTGAAGGTGGTATGACAGGTTTTTATTGGTCAAGCACATGGGATGGTACATATTTTGCATACTCCCTGCAATTTGACAACAAATGTCTAAACCCATTGAGTGTTAAGTATCACGTACATAATGGAAGGTCGGTTAGATTAGTTCACTAATGCTCTATCATTTTCTCAATTCCCCGATAACTCGATTTGTCGAACACCAGCCTGCTCAAGTGAGGGCAGGCTGGTGTTTTATTAGTTTGACACACAAGGATGTATGAATCAGTAAATGAGTGAATCATAACAACCGACCTTTCTTGCGCCATGTGTTGTAGTGGCGCGAGAGTGGCTGATTGAGTGCTACAATTCACGGGTTCGCTGATTCTTAATAATCATACACCTTTCAATATCGGTTCAAGATCG
>CAMOMF010000024.1 GCA_946619625.1 uncultured Bacteroidales bacterium | reverse complement strand
GTTACTGCAAGCCCTCTTGGCTTTGACCCGAATAGTTCTGTTACTACAGAAGGCGGCGTAGGTGCAGGAGACCGTTTCCGTGACTTTGAGGAGTATTAATGCTCTGACTTATTAGCGAAACAAAGATTAGACGCTGGCTATTAATTCCCGCCTATCTTATACAGAACGCACCTGTTTGGGAGATACCTGAACAGGTGCGTTTCTATTTCTCCTTCAAACTCTCAAACAGCCTGCAGGCGTTCAAACCATCAAACCATCCTCAAATAGCCTGCAGGCGCTCAAACTCTTCTTTCCCAATTCTGCAAACTGGAGAATGCACTGAATGTTCCTATTCTTCAGTACGAGTTTGCCTGATGTGCTCTTAAAGCAATTCTATCATTTATTGCCAGTGTGACCTTTATACCTTGTCCTATACGTACTGACCTCACGTCTTGACCTATTGGCATGTATTTGAAAAAAACGAAAGCCTCCCCAAATGGAGAGGCTTTTGTTTTGATGCTTAAGTTTACAGAACTTGGGCAATACTCATTATTCCACCAATATGCCGGAGGTGGTGTACACGTGGCCGTTCTTGCGGATAAGGAGCATGCCGTCACGGTAGAATTTCTCCGCCTCCATGGTGCCGCTGATATGGTCCAGCGCGGTGGCGTCCTTGTGGATGGTAGCCGTCAGGGCATTCAAGTCCACGGTGATGGTGTAGGTGCCGGCAGCGGCAGTCAGACACTGACCTTCGCCCTGAACACTCGCCTGCTTAACCAAGTCGATAATTGCACCATCGGTGATAAGCACGTTGTTGGTGGCACCACCAAAGCGGTTGGCATTGACTACATCCCAAACCTCAGACATGACGGTGATGAAAGCAAAGTAGGACTTCTCCGCCGTGAAGGTGAACGTACCCTCGAAGACGTTGTCGCCCTTGGCTGTCATCTCAATTGCCTGGGCAAGGTTCCAGCCCTGGTTGTCACCCACTTCGTACAGGTGTTCATAGACGGTCTGAGGTACATCGCCGGTTTCGCAGATTGCAATATCAGTGATGCGGATTTGTGCACCTTGCGGAGCATAGCCGAAGTCGAATACCAGCGTGCCGTCAGCAGAAACACCCTCAATGCTGTCCGTGAAGAACAGGTGCTCTTCATTTGCTGTCAGGTTGATGGTAGAGTCGGTAAGCATGATACCCTTCTCGAACATACGAACGGTGACGCCGTTAATGGCTACGTTCGACTGCATGCTGAAGGCGAGGCTGTAGTACTTGTTTTTCTGCGTCTCGATGCCGGTGTGCAGTTTGACTTGTGCCTGCCAGCGGCTGTTCTTTGCCTCTGCAATATTGACGGTGATGTTGCCCAGCGTGTCCATCGCAGCGGTGGAGTTGGTCTCTTCGTTCCAACCGGTAGTGAAGAAGTTGGTAGAGAGCGTTGCTGTTTCGGGGTCGAACAGACAGTGGTCAAACGGCTCGCCGATATTGGTCAGGATGTTACGAGAGTTGGCAGGAGTGATGCAGCGGTTCTCTTCCTTTGGAACGGCAAACAGCATTACACCAGTGTTGCCCGATGCGACAAGGTTGCCGGCGTAGTCCCAGTTCATCTGCAGCAGGTCGTAATCACCGTTGAAGGGGAGTTTCATCTCGCCACGCAGGCTGAGTGCAGGAGTGGCGTCGTTCCATGTGATGTCGAACAACAGGATGTTGCTGTCCGTACCGCGCAGGGCAATCATATCTTCTGCCGGAGAAAGGGCGAAGCACGAACCCAGCGAGCCGTCAATAACGAGCGTGCCGTCCGCATAAACGGGTGCTTGGTGCGAAGCGAAAGTGCAGTTGCCTGCCCAATCGTAGAAACGGAGCGAGGTGGCACTGCCGTTGTTGTTGCCTGCACCGCGGTGCTGACTTACCCAGACGCCCTTGCTGCAACCCCATACATTACCGTTGGTGTTCAACTGGCCGGCAAAGTCCATCTTGGCGGATGGCGCGCCGTCCCAAGCGTGCAGGATAGTGCCGTCGGGCTGACCGATGTTGTACACACACAGACCATTGGCGGGCAGTGTGCTACCCGGGTCTTCGTTATAGACGAGCAGTTTGGTGTCCGCGCCCGTACCATATACATATACTGACGGAGTGGACGAACCTTCCTCTACACCAGCAGCGTTCTTCCACAGACCTGCATTGTTCTGCGTGCCGGCGAAGAAATTGGTGTGCGAGTTCTCGGGGTCTTCAGGATCCACTGCATATACGCCGGAGTGCGGGTCGCTCCAGTCGCCTATGAAGATGTGACCATCCGAAGCGATGCCGAAACGGTAGGGTGAACCGTACATGGACTGTGCGCCCTTGTAGGCAGCGGTGTTCTGCAGAGTCATGTCCGGATTCATTACATACAAGCCGCTGGTGGCGACATTGGCACCTGCGCGGTCCATCAGGTAGATGGTACCGAAATGCTTGGTTTCGGGGTAGATATTCACTGCGTTGAAGACGCGTGTCATGCCCATGGAAGCGGCAGTCTTGTGCTCGGCAATAGACCAGTTGCCCACTTCAGCGGCACTTACCTCAACCGCCCATTTCAGTTCGGCGCCTGCCTCTACACCTTCTATTGGCATAGGCAGGGTGACGCTGTTGTCCTTCAGTGCGGGAGCGGCTACAGGCAGGGTGGCAACGAGGGAGTCGTTCATCGTATAGACGAGCACGTTGGCTGCGGTTGGTTGCGTGTTGCAGGAGAAAGAGAGTTGGTAGGATGCGTTCTCTGTTAGCTCTGCTTTCAGGTCGTAGGCATAGATATTGCGGAGCGCGGGTTGCTCTACACCGGCAGTGGTGTAACGGTAGATATGGTCTTCCGTTGCCAAGTAGAGGACGATGTCCTTACCATTCGCCAGCGGCTTGACGCTGTAGTACTGCGCCTGAATGTTCTCGCTGATATTCGTAGTGGTTACGCCCATCGCCTTGCGCCCCGAGGTGAGGTTGTACAGGTGGATGGTCTCCACCTTGCCGTCATTGAGCACCGGAGCCGCCACTACAGCCTGTCCGCCGTAGATGAAGGCTTGTCCGCCCTTGGTGGCAGGCAGTTCGAAACCGTATAATGGAGCCTGTGCATCAGCGCCCCAGCCGAACTCAGCACCCTTCAGCGCGCCCAACAATACGGAGCGGTCTTCGGCTACAGGCGAAGCGATCTGCTCGTATTCACCATAATTGCCAAGAGTGATAACGCCGTTCTGCTGGTTGCGGCAAGACGAAACAACGCTGAACGAGTCCACCACGAACTGCATCACGCGGATGTTTGTCATGCCGGTAGTGAGGGCATCGGTAGTGACAGTAGCGCTGGTGAGCGGACCCGATACGGCGAAGGAACGACCTGTCCAAGCGGTGTAGAAATTGCCGCTCAACTGGCTGCTCATCAACTGTGCAGGTGCGTTGCCCAGTGCGTTCATGTCCCAGTAATAGACGTACCAAGTGCCACGAGTGCGGCCTGCAGGAACGCGGGTGTCGTCGAACTCGTTCATACCATAACTGGCACCTACCAGAACCGAGTCGGCGGTGAAGGCGATGTTATAGACAGGATAAGTCTCGCCCTGAGTGCCCTCGGTGCTGACTTCTTCTATCAGCGCACCGGTGAGGGTGTTGATATGGTAGATATGCGACGTCTTGGCAGTGGTGTCCAATGCCAGCACATAGGTGTCGTGGTCGTCGCGCACAAGTACTTGGCGTACTGTCTTACCGGCTACAATAGCGGAGAAATCCACTGATTGCGCAGTCGAGAAATTATACTGACCGTCCAAGCCCGTCACGCCTGTCGATTTATCGGGATAGGTCTCGTAAACGATGCTGGGCGGAGCCCATGTGGTGTCGCGCAGGAAGATAAAAGGATAGGTGGTATGGTTAGCCGTCACCACTACATCGGCTGTGCGCTGCTCCTCGTCAAGGTCGTAGTAACCCGGGCAGGACGCGGCGAGGTGGTAGGTGCCGGGCTGCAGGTCGTAGAAAACGAAAGTGCCGTTGTAGAACGTGTCCACCTGATAACTCTGCAGAGTGTCACCGGCGGCACCAAGCAGATAGACAGTAGCACCGTTACAGGGAACCCATTGGTCGTTGGTGCGGGCGGCGTACTTGAACAGTCCGTGCGCCATCTTGTGGTCCATATCCTTGACGGTACCGCAGATATACCCGAGCGGGTCGGGGTCGGCACCGAAATAGTCCATGATACCGCGGAAATAGCCGATACCCTCCATATGGCAATGGTCATGATTCAGTGCGCGGTGACGTCCGGGTTGATAGGTGTGGAAATAGCCCTCGTACAGACCACCCGGGGTGCCGTGCTTCAGTACACCGTAGTAGCCGAAATACTCTTTCCCGTTTTGGCGGGTGCTGGTGCTGCCTGACCCCATGAAATCCACGTCGCCGCGGAGGTTGGCATTGGTGGTAGAGTAGAACGATGCTTGGTCGTATCCGGCTGCGAACATCTCAAAACGCCAGGGCCAAATAGCCGCACCGATAGCCTTGCTGGTCTGCTCATAGGTCGAGGAGGCTGCATCGTATCCGCGGTAGAGGAAGAGCGGGTAGTTGGTAGTAGAGCCGTCCGTAGCGGCGTTGGAGTGTACGGAGAGGAACAGGTCGTAGTTGCCGGACTCCACCTCTTCGCAGATAACGGACAGTCCCTTGTTGTACATCGTGTAGTCGGAACGGTTGCCATAGTCCGCCCAACTATAGTCGGGGTACTCGCCGTTCACCTTGGCGTAGGGCCAAGGACCGTTGGCTTCGCGGGACATGACTACGGTAGCACCTGCCTGAACGAGTCGGTCACGCAGGTACTGGCATTTCCAGAGGTTGGTGTTGGTCTCGTAGAACCCGCAGGTATCCGGCATTCCGGTAGAGGCGAGGTTGGGGTAGGGGATAGTAGCCATCGGGCGGTCATTCGGTCCGAAAGAGCCGTGACCCGGATTGACATAGATACGCTTGCCTGTGAGGTCAGTGGCTGAGGCGAAACCAGCCATCAGCAGTACCAGTAGAGTGAGAATATACTTTTTCATAAATATGCAGATTTACAGATTTACAAATTCTTAATGGCTTATCAGCGCACATTGATGAGGTAAGTTTCGCCCTGCAGACCCGAGCAAACAATCTTGCCGTCGCAGGCGTAGGGATACATAGCATCGATGTCGTTGCTGAGCACTTGGGTGCGTCCGTCAAGAGTGACTGCCACAATCCGGGAGGAGGTGATGTACTCGCCGTTATCCTGGTCGTTCATGCCGATAACCACGTCATCGTTGTACCACTTGGGTGCGCGCACGTTGAACCCGAGGTATTGAAGTCCCGAGCCGTTGAGGTTGCATACATAGGCTCCGTATCCGCTCACGTAGAACAGCACTTTCTGTCCGTTGGGGCTGATGGAGGGCCAGATGTAACTTTTGTCCGTGCCGAGCGGGGACAGTTGGGTGGTGATACCGCCCATGGTGAGCATCAGTTGCCGGTCCTCGATGCTGCATGTGGGACGCGCTGCAACCAGGTTGCCGCCCAAGGCTAACTTGCGTGCGGAGCGTGTGTTCCTGACCAGCATCTGTTTCTTGCCGGAACGGAGGTTGTGACTCTTAAGCGCCTGTTGCCTTTGGTGGTTGGCGTCGAAAGAGGTCTCGCGATAGATGACGGTCTGTCCGTCCGCAGCGATGCCGGCGTTGTACCCTGCACCTGCTGCCTCTGTCAGCACCGTGGTGGTGCCGCTTGCAAGGTCAAACTTCTTCAGTCCCTCGTTCGTTCCCGAGGTGAGCAGGATATAACTGCCGTCAGGGGCTATCCCTGCCACCTTCACGTCTCCCGTAGGGATGTTCAGTTGTTGAACGGAAGACACTTCCAGTACTTGCGCGTTAGCCATCACTGCGAAAGCCAACGCGACCAAAAAGAATACCTTTTTCATGCTTTCATTGTTATTAGTTTATAGTTGTTTAAGATTTTATCATGGTTTGAGCGCCAAACGCTCATGTAAGTGCTGCCATCAAATTGTCTGCAAAGTTACAAATAAAATTTGAAATATTCAAATTTATTGTTGAAAAATTGCATTCAGGTGTCGTTTTTTTGCCAAAAGGGTGTCAGAAACATCGCGAAAGCAGGATAAAATTGTTAAATCGTAATGGCTTTCGGCACAGAGTCTGCGGCGAAGGAGTATGAACGCGCACCGCGAAGCAGAGCGGCCGCTATTTTTTGCTCACGGTTCGGAGACCCTTCGGAGACCTTTCGGAGGTGGTAGTAATGTCTGCACTCCTGTAACTCCTGTACTCCTGTACTCCTGAATTTCGTTTGCGAGTGCAAAGGTACGTTAATGAAACGGGGTTTTGCAAATTTTTTGGCAAAAAAATGCGAAAAAAATGCAAAGTGTAATATAGAGATTACAAATGGGGTGTTCAGGGTGGTTGAAAGTTGCTGAAGTAGCCGAAGTTGCTCAAAATTGTGGGAGGTTAGTAAGGTATAGGGTCATAAAATAATAATATATAATATAATTATATTATATATATATTT
>CAMOMF010000023.1 GCA_946619625.1 uncultured Bacteroidales bacterium | reverse complement strand
TACGTCCGAGGAAGGTGACAATCTTGTCCTTACGCGGTGTTTTATGGTAGGAGTCGAGGTCCTTGAGCGGTTCAACGGCGTTGTGCACCGTGCTCACTTTGGCAGGATTGATGCCATATTTCTCTATCACAGTACGGCGGGTAAGATTGCTGACACATATAATATGGTCAGCCTCCTCCATACCACGCTTCTCAATAGAGAAGACCGTCGGGTTGACGTTGCCGCGAGAACGGTCAAAGTCGGTGGCATGTACGTGAATAACAAGCGGTTTGCCGGATATGTGCTTTGCGAACACGCCTGCCGGATAGGTGAGCCAGTCATGCGAGTGAATGATATCAAAATCCAGCGAATGTGCCAAGACACTGGCAACGGCCTCGTAGTTGCCGATTTCTTCTATCAGGTTGTCGGGATATCTGCCTGAGAAACCCACGCAGCCCAAATCGTCCGTGCCAATACGGCGGTAATCGTAATGGATACCATCGCGCAGGTGGAAATACTCTTCGGCGGTCATGCGTCCCTGCATGCGCTGGGCAACATAATCATATGAATTCTCTTTCCACACAATGGGAACACTATTGGCACCTATTATTTTCAGGAAGGATTGGTCTTCATCGCCCCAAGGCTTGGGGATGACAAAAGTAATGTCCATATCAGGCTGCTCTGCCATGCCGCGGGTCAAACCGTAACTGGCAGTGCCCAAACCACCAAGGATATGAGGAGGAAATTCCCAACCAAACATTAATGCTTTCATATTCTTTTACAATTACATTCCTACTTGATTTTCTTCCGCCTCTTTGTAGGCGCGAATAGTGTTGCACATGGAGAGCACAGCGGCAACAGACGGTGCATATGACATGGCTCCGTGGCCCTTGTACGGCGGGTTGCCATCATAAATCTCGTTGAGGGTACCAATGCACAACTCAGACATTTCCTGCTCAAAGCCGACCAAAGCGCGCTGAATGAAACCGATACCCGATTGCTTGTACACGCGCATATAGGCGGTAGCGTAGGCAGCAATCGTAAAGGGCCAAACCGGACCGTTGTGGAAATTGCGGTCGCGCTCCAACTGTCCGCCGATATAGATAGGACGGTAGTTGCCCGATTTGGGCGAAATGGTACGCAAACCGCGCGGCGTAAGCAGTTCCTTGGTGCAGATATCCACCACTGCTTTTTGTTGCTTGCGGTCCAGAGGAGAGTAGGGCAGACTCGCCGCCCATATCTGGTTAGGACGCACCTCGCGGTCCTGATAACCATCGACCACATAGTCAAACAGATATACGCCATTCCAGAAAGTCTGGACGAAAGCAGTGCGTGTCAGTTCGGCTTGATATTCCATCAAGTCAGCAGCCATCTCCTTGCCGGCAGTACGTTGAATCTCAGCGGCGAACATCAGTGCGTTGTACCACAGCGCATTGATTTCCACCACATAACCTGTACGCGGTGTGATAGGACGGCCGTTCTCGACTGCGTTCATCCATGTGGCAGGCCGTTGCGTACCGTCCACCCAAAGCAGTCCATTCGGGTGCAAGAAAGCACGCGGGTGCTTGTTTTTGCGCATATAATCGATGATATCCAGTACCAAGGAGCCATATAGTTTCACCGCCTCCTCTTTGTCCACGTGCAGGAAATACTGTTGCGCCGCACGAACGAACCACAGGATAGCGTCGGGTTCATCCATGTCACGCAGACGTATTTTCTCATACTCTCCATTCAGGAAAGCACGCATTTCGGGCACGGCGGTTTTGTTCATGATCACATCCCAGTACTCGGGACGGTTGATTCCCAATGTACATGTAGGCAGCGAGAAGAACTCTTCGCGCGCAGTGGCATGGAACCAAGGATAACCTGCCAACAAGTAGCACTTGTCGCCCTCACGCTTGTAGAACTGTGCAGCGGAGTTGCGCAGGGTGTTGTACATGTCGGTACGGGTGATACGACGGTCCAATTCTTTGGCCCAAGTAGTGGAAAGGGTACGTACGTTTACAGGCGATATACCTGCCGAGAAGATTACACTCTCCCCCTTGCGCATGGGCAACTCGAACCAACCGGGAACCAAGTTGTCCTCCTTGTATTCAAAGCCACGTTCCTGCTCTTTCTGATACTCAATACCACGGTACCAATGCGGTTCATGAGTATAAGTGCATTTCTTGGAGAACTGCATATACAGACGCGGATACTCGGCATATAGTTGCACACTGCCACCGTTCACTTCTTCTTGCATTTCTGCGTTGGCACGACTGTTCTCGTGCGTCAGTTCGCTTACCGAACGGAACGCAAGGAAAGGACGGAAACGGAGGGTTGTGGGACTGTGCGCCTCAAGCAACGTGTAGCGAATGAGCACGCGCGGTTCAAAACTAACCAGCATGCGCTCCTTTTGCAGAATCACTCCGCCTACACGGTAGATTGTCCGGCTGATATGTTCACAGTCGAACTCGCGAATGTACTTGTGCCCATTGGGCGAAAAATTGTGGTCGCCGTACTTATGCAGTCCCAGGTTGAACTCTGCGCCATGCTGGATGACCGTCTCGTCTAACGAGTTGAGCAACACGTAGTTGTCGTCACCCAATTCCGGCAGAGGCAACACCAGCTGACCATGGTACTTGCGCGTGTTGCAGTCAACCAAGGTGGTGGAGTTATAGGCCCCCGAACGATTGGTTCGGATCATCTCTTTCTCCAGCGACCTGTCTAAGTTGGCAAGCAACTTCTTGTCGAAATTCAAATAACTCATATTATGTTTGTTGATGATATTTTGCCTTTTAATTGTATTTCCCATCAAACTTCACCTCGGCGTCTGTTACCATTTGCCGGATGGATTGTTCGTCTTCCTGCTTGCAGATAAGGAGCACGTTGTCCGCCTCTGCCACGATATAACCGTCCAATCCTTTGATAACCGCCAGTTTGCCGGGTTCCAACGTCACAATATTGTTCCTGGCATGGTAGAACAAGGCATCGGATTTCAGGCATACATTGCCGTCCTTATCTTTTTCTGACAACGAATAAAGCGAGCCCCATGTGCCCAAGTCAGACCAACCGAAAGATGCCTCCATGACATATACGTTATCCGCTTTTTCCATGATTCCGTAGTCAACGGATATGCTGGGCAAAGTGGCAAACACTTTCTGTACGTACGCCTGTTCGTCCGGGGTTCCCATCACCGCCTCGCCGTCACGGAACACGTCGGCAATTCCGGGCTGGAAGGTACGGAATGCCTTGCGAATAGACTTCAGGTTCCATAGGAAAATACCGCTGTTCCACAGGAACTCGCCACTTTCCACAAACACTTTCGCCAACTCGGCATTCGGTTTCTCTGTGAATGTCTTCACCTTACTTATGTTCTCCATTTTTGGAATATCCGGGTCTGCGGGCACGCCACCTATCTGAATGTAACCGTAACCGGTTTCCGGGCGAGTAGGTTTCATTCCGAGGGTGAGCAGAACATCGTTTTTCTCCACAAAATCCAGTCCTGTAGATATAACACGCTGAAACTCGCGCTCTTGCATAATCAGATGGTCGGACGCAGCCACTATGATGTTCGCTTTGTCGGTTTTGCCACTAATGTGGGATACAGCATAGGCTATACATGGTGCAGTATTCCGGCGGGCGGGTTCACACAATATCTGTTCGGGACGCATATCAGGTATTTGCTCCAAAATCAGATCACGGTACAACACGTTCGTGACAATCAGTACGTTCTCGATTGGAACAATGGGGCGGAAACGGTCCACCGTCTGTTGAAGCAGACTGCGACCGGTGCCAAAGAAATCCAAGAATTGCTTTGGTCGGTGGTTACGGCTATACGGCCAAAAGCGGCTGCCAACACCGCCTGCCATAATTACGCAGTAATTGTTTTGGTTCATCGTTGATATTATATTATTAAGGTGTTTTCACAATTCCGCTGCAAAGTTACTACTTTTTTTTCACATATGCAAACTTTTTTGCAAAAAAATAACATGAAAACTTGCATATGTAAAAAAAAAGCAGTAATTTTGTGGCGTATTTCACAAGAAGTCTAACTTGTAATGAGTAAAACTATGCAGAAAGAACAAGAAGTGTTTGACTTAATAGGACGCGAAAAAGAGCGCCAAATGCGTGGCATCGAGTTGATTGCGTCCGAGAATTTCGTCAGTGAACAGGTGTTGGCAGCCATGGGCTCAGTATTAACCAACAAGTATGCAGAAGGATACCCCGGTCACCGCTACTACGGCGGATGTGAAGTGGTTGACCAAGTGGAAGAATTGGCACGTACACGCCTGAAAGCATTGTATGGGGCATCCTACGTCAATGTGCAACCTCACTCGGGAGCCCAGGCAAACATGGCAGTGTTTATGGCATGCCTGAAAGCAGGCGATAAGTTTCTGGGACTCAACCTGTCACACGGAGGTCACCTCTCACACGGTTCGCCGGTCAATTTCTCCGGTCTGATGTTCCAAGCACTGGACTACAGTGTACGCGCAGAGGACGGGCGCGTGGATTACGAAGAGTTGGAGCGCAAAGCCCGTCAGGAGCGCCCCAAACTGATTATTGCCGGTGCGTCTGCATATAGTCGGGAGTGGGACTACGCCCGCATTCGCAAAGTGGCGGATGAAGTTGGTGCTATCTTCATGGTGGACATGGCACACCCCGCAGGTCTGATTGCCGCCGGACTTTTGGAAAATCCCGTCAAGTACGCTCATATAGTAACCTCCACTACGCACAAAACCCTGCGTGGTCCGCGCGGAGGTGTTATCCTGATGGGGGAGGATTTCCCCAACCCATGGGGCAAAACCACTCCTAAAGGCGAGGTAAAGATGATGTCCGCCCTACTCGATTCAGCGGTTTTCCCCGGCACGCAAGGCGGACCGTTGGAGCATGTTATTGCCGCCAAGGCCGTTGCATTCGGCGAGGCGTTACAGCCCGAATTCCGTGAGTATCAAGTGCAAGTAAAGAAGAATGCCGCCGTTATGGCACAGGCGTTCATGGACAAAGGGTATCATATCATCTCGGGTGGCACGGACAACCACTGCATGCTGGTGGACCTACGCAACAAGTATCCCGACTTGACCGGCAAAGTGGCAGAAAAAGCATTGGTTGCAGCCGATATCACCACCAACAAGAACATGGTTCCGTTTGACACGCGCTCGGCTTTCCAGACATCCGGTCTGCGCTTCGGTACGCCTGCCATCACCACTCGTGGGCTGAAAGAAGAGCAAATGCCGCTGATAGTGGAACTTATCGACAAAGTGCTGCAAGCACCTGAATCGGAGGTGAATATTGCAGCCGTACGCAGTGAGGTAAACAGACTGATGAAAGTCTATCCGCTCTTTGCGTGGTAACCTGATAATCAAGAAGAAATACTCAGTTCAGTCTGATGATCAATCGGAGGGGTTGCGATTCGTCGTAACCCTTTTCCAGTGTCTTTAGCACAGGGTCTTCGGTGGTGCGTAGGCGGACACCAATCAGGTCGGCGAACACCTGCGCATTCTTCACCCGCTTGCGGTGAGCATTGACGGTTGCCTCGTTTTTCTCCCAACTTTTGGGTTTGCGTTTCTTGGGTTGGATAATCTTCACCACGCCCAATTGCTCGGCTTGTTTGAGCTGTTCTTCGGTCGCGATGGCAAGTGATTCGCCCGACTGCCGTGCGCAACGTTGGAGGAATCGGTTTCGCTCCGCCTTGGACATGCCGGTTGCATCCTGTGACCCACGATCGCCCTTATCCATTACGGCGCGCCAGAGGTTGGCGGACACGTTCGTCTCCATGATATAATAGGGTTTCTCAGCCGGCACGTAGAGGAACTTGATACGCTTGCCACCCGCCTTGACGTACCTTGTCAGTTCGGGTTCCGCCTGCACAGGTTTGTCCATGGGGTCATTAGGCAGTGTGAATGCAACGCGCAGTCCGATGCAGTTGTTTGCCTCATCGGGCAGATAGTACTGACGGCAGGAGAGGTGGATGTTATCTGCACAGTTGTCATAGCTGCCGCCCCTGACGACACGCTTATCGCCCTCCGCCGGTCCTTTGGGGTTGGGTTCTGTTCCGTAGTAGTACGGTCCGAACCAATCCTGGCACCACTCACTCACGTTACCGGTCATGTCGTACAGCCCCAACTCGTTGGGCAGTTTGCTTTTAACCAGATGCTTTTTGAATCCGGCATTGGCGGTGTTCCATGCAACCGTGTCGCACAGGTCACTGCCGGCAAAACG
>CAMOMF010000022.1 GCA_946619625.1 uncultured Bacteroidales bacterium | reverse complement strand
GGTGGTGGGGCGCGATAGCGCGGGTGCGGTGGAAGGGCGAGTGGTGACAAATGCAAAAGCGGGTCGTGCGTCCCACCGAAACGAGCCCCTGGGTTTCATAAATTTCGGCGCGGGAATAGATATGTCCCTGCCGATAGACACAGAAGTGTTTGTAAGTTTGGGAGAGAGCGTTCGGGGTAACGACACGATTATTGCCCGTTTAGGAGGCAGCCCTGTTGATAATTGATAATTGATAATTGACAATTGATAATTGACAATTGACAATTGATTACGAAAGAAAAAACTAACGAATAAACAATACAACCATGGACAAATTCGAAGAACTCTTTTCTCAGTACAACACCGCCTATACAGAGGAGGGTGTGAAAGCAGAAGTTGAGAAAATCCTTGCAGAACATTTTGCTGAGAACAACAACAGACAGGTGTGGGAACGCTGCCTGAGCATGATAGAACTGACGAGTCTGAACGGTGATGATACCGAGGAGAAACTGGCGAAGATGACGGCTCGTGTGAATGATTTCACCGACGAGTTTCCCGGTCTGAAGAACGTAGCGACCATTTGTGCCTATCCGGCATTGGTGCCGACAATCAAGGAGTTACTGACAGCAGAGGGTGTGGGTATCACCTCTGTAGCAGGCGGTTTTCCGGCATCGCAGACCTTCATAGAGGTGAAAGTGGCGGAAGTGGCGCTTGCCGTTGCAGCCGGTGCCACCGATATTGACGTGGTGTTGTCGCAGGGCAAGTTCCTATCCGGCGACTACCAAACGTGCTTTGACGAGATTGCCGAAATGAAAGCCGCATCGGGTAATACGGACTTCAAGGTTATTCTGGAAGTAGGCGCACTGAAGAGTGCCGAAAACATCGCCAAGGCATCCATCCTGTCCATGGCGGCAGGTGCAGGATATATCAAGTCCTCGACGGGCAAGATTGCGACCGCCGCAACGCCGGAATCGACCTACATCATGTGCCAGATGATCAAACAATGGTACGAGAAGACAGGTGAGAAAGTGCTGTTCAAACCCGCCGGAGGTGTAAGTACCACAGAGGACGCTGTTAAGCACTATACCCTGGTTAAGCAGATTCTGGGCGAGGGTTGGTTAGACAACCACAGCATGCGTATTGGTGCCAGCCGCCTTGCAAACAACCTGCTCAGTTCGATTGAAGGAAAAGAAGTGAAGTACTTTTGAGAGTTAGGAATTAGAATTTAGGAGTTAGGACTTAGGAGTTGAGGGGAACTTGATAAATAGGAAGTTGTGAATAAGATAATAGAAAAGAAACAGTTCTCGGAGAATGTGTTTGAGTTGGTGGTGGAGGCTCCGCTGATAGCACGAAGCCGTCGTGCGGGGCACTTTGTAATCGTCCGCGCCGATGAGCGGGGAGAACGTATTCCGCTGACCATTGCCGACAGTGATGTGGCGAATGGTACTATTACATTGGTTATCCAACAAGTGGGTGTATCCACCCACAAAATCTGCTCCAAAGAAACGGGTGAGTACCTGCAAGACGTGGTAGGTCCGTTGGGCAAGGCGACCGATATCCGGCATTATGGCACAGTAGTGTGCGCTTGTGGCGGAGTGGGTGCAGCGCCGATGTTGCCCATTGCGCGTGCACTGAAAGAGGCGGGGAACAAAGTGGTCACCGTCTTGGCTGCCAGGACAAAGGAATTGGTCATTCTGGAAGAACAACTGCGGGCGTGCTCGGACGAGGTGATAGTCATGACCGATGACGGCTCGTACGGGCACAAAGGATTAGTGACCAACGGCGTGGAAATGGTTATTGAGCGTGAGCCCGTGGACAAATGTGTGACCATCGGTCCTGCCATCATGATGAAATTTGTGGCGCTGACCACCAAGAAATACAACGTACCGACAGATGCCAGTCTGAACACTATCATGGTGGATGGAACGGGCATGTGCGGAGCGTGCCGTGTGACTGTGGACGGCGTGACTCGATTCGTGTGCGTTGACGGTCCTGAGTTTGACGCCCACAAGGTGGATTTCGACGAGATGCTGAAACGCAGCGGCGCGTACCGCGAGGAAGAACAGTATCGGATGGAACAGTATCGGAAAGGAGGCAAGGCATGACAGCAAAAGAGAGAGCACAGATAGAGCGCGTACAAATGAACGAGTTGTCGCCCGCGTACCGCGTGACGACCCGTTTGGAGGAAGTGGCGCAAGGTTTGACAGAAGAACAGGCGGTGATGGAATCGCAACGTTGCCTCAACTGCAAAAACCCCGGCTGCATGACCGGTTGTCCGGTGGGAATACAAATCCCCGCTTTCATTGCCAAGATTCAAGAGCGCCATTTCGACGAAGCGATACGTATAATCAAAGAGTCCTCCACCCTACCCGCCGTGTGCGGACGCGTATGCCCTCAGGAGAAACAGTGCGAGGCACAGTGTATCTACCACAAAATGGGCAAGAAACCTGTTGCCATCGGCTATTTGGAGCGTTTTGTAGCCGACAGAGAGCGCGAAAAGGGAGAGATCCGTCTGCCCGAGAGAGCAGAAAAGAACGGCAAGAAAATTGCCGTTATCGGTTCGGGTCCTGCGGGTCTGGCTTTTGCCGGTGACATGGCGAAATACGGCTACGATGTGACGGTATTCGAGGCATTGCATGAGATCGGCGGTGTACTGAAATACGGTATTCCGGAGTTCCGTTTGCCGAACAAGATAGTGGATGTGGAGATTGAGGGTCTGCGCCGACTGGGTGTGACTTTTCTGACCGACACTATCATCGGTAAGACACTGAGTATAGAGGATCTGCAGGAACAAGGTTTCGTAGGGATTTTCGTTGCCTCAGGTGCCGGTCTGCCCCGGTTCATGAATATCCCGGGTGAGAACCTGATAGGCGTGATGTCGAGCAACGAGTATCTGACACGCGTCAACCTGATGGGAGCCGCCGAATCGGGACATGACACTCCGGTGATGAAAG
>CAMOMF010000021.1 GCA_946619625.1 uncultured Bacteroidales bacterium | reverse complement strand
TCCGAAGTTGTCCAAAACTTTCCCATCCCATATATAACAACCGCTTGTTTGTACGGCTACCTATGAGGTATAAAGGCACTTTTATCGTGCCGGAGGGTATAAAGTCAATATGCTGCTCTTCTTTTTCTGACTGTGATAGTGTCACTTCCGTATCGATACCTAATAGCGTAACAGATATAGGAGGATATGCTTTCCAATACTGCTACAACTTACGCTCTATTACGCTCCCAGACAGCATTACGTCTCTTTCTAACAATCTATTCTATTCTTGTCGTTCTCTGCAATCGCTGATTATACCCGATGCAGTAACAAATATCAGTTCTTACGTATTTAACGGTTGCAAAAGTCTCAAATCTCTTACTTTCCCCGCAGCACTACAGACGCTGGATTACTCTTTAGTTTCTGGTTGTGATAGTTTGACAACTATTATTTGGAATGCCAAAGACGCAAAGTTATCGTGGTTCTTCTACCAAAACTACTCCAGAAGCCAAATTCAGAATCAAATATCCAGCTATCATCCGTTTTATTCCATTAGACAACAGATTACCTCCTTCACGTTTGGCGACTCCGTAAAGGTTATACCGCGCTATCTCTGCTATGGAATGGAGAACCTCACCTCTATTTCTCTGGGATGTAACATCGATTCAATTGAAAACTACGTTTTTGATGGCTGTAAATGTATCTCTACAATCAACTACAACGTGAGGTCGCTGAACAACCCTGCGCTCTACATCAATGCTCCTTTCTACGATATTCGTGATTCCGTGACGAACTTCATTTTCGGAGACTCTGTACAGCACATTCCCGCTTACCTTTGTCACGGCATGAGCCGCCTGCGCCAGTTGCATATTCCTGAGAATGTCAGCAGTATCGGCGAGTTTGCTTTCCGCTACATGGGCACACTCGACAGCATATCGGTGGATCCCGGCAACTCTTACTATGACAGCCGAGGGAATTGTAATGCGCTTATAGAAACCGCCTCCAATAACTTACTTCTCGGCAACTATAAGACGCGCATACCTGCGGACATTCAAGGCATTGACGCCTGCGCTTTCCGCAATGTGCGCAACCTTACTACCGCTATCATTCCTGAGGGAGTCTCTTTCATCGGGAAAGAAGCCTTTAATGGTTGTAAAGACCTGAAGAATCTGACTCTGCCGCGCAAACTGGTGGCTATCAATGACTACACGTTCCAGGACTGCGACAGCCTCTACAACATTTCTCTACCTGACAGCCTATGGTATATAGGTCTTCGCGCTTTCGCCAACTGCACCCACTTGCAGAATATCACCTTGCCGGAGAGTACTGAACTCATTGACCAATACGCCTTCTCCGGATGTACAGGATTACAGGCTATCACCTGCAATGCCATAATGCCGCCATCTATCCAGCAGACCACCTTCCGCGGCTCTTCCTGTCCTATCTATGTCCCCTGCCCATCTATCAACGACTATCGTACCGCATATATTTGGTCTGACTACGGCAGCCGCGTAGCAGGACAATACTACTACAAGCTCTCCGCTCGTCCTAACGACTATTCATTTGGTCATGTCACTATCATGCAACAACCGGACTGCGAACACAATGCCATTCTGCTCGCAGAAGCGGCTGTGGGACACGAGTTCGTCTCTTGGCAAGATACACTTGGTAATGTACTATCGACCAATGCACAATACGAATTCCGTCTGGATGAAGACATGAGCATAGTGGCTCACTTCGTCAAGAACATTGTTTCTATCGAAGATGTTGAACAGTCTGTGCGAGTACGAGTTCAAGCCCGAAATGTACTTGTCTTGGCAGAGGCTCAAGGCGATGCAGCACTCTACGATCTGACAGGCAATCGAGTGGACGTAGCCCCACTTACCAACGGCAGCGAAGCAACTCTTCACGCCCCTGACGCGGGTATTTACATCGTGCAAACAGGTCAACATACTCAAAAAGTAATCATCAAGTAACTTCATTATTATGAAAAACATACGCTCCTTTCTTGCGCTAATGCTCTGCTTCGGGTGGATCACTCTCCCCCAACAGACTTTCGCCGCACAACACATGCCATTGGAGATTTCTTTCTCCACACCCGAAGAGCGGAACAATTGGCAATTCCAGAACTCTACTAATGCCGGTTCGAACCAATGGATAGCAGGCTACGACCCCGACTATGCCTATGGCGACAGTTGCATGCTTTTCCTCACCAATGATGCTGGAGATACAAGGGCATACACTATGCCGTCAAACGGTTGGATGGATTCATACACATGCATGGCATACTACCCGCTCGATACAATCCCCGCCGGACGATATATCATCAATTTCCGCTACAGAGGAAAAAGCCAAGACTCAAACACGTATATTTATCCGCGAGTTCTGACAAGCCCGAACATCAATGCAGGGTATTATTCGAAATATGAAAGCGGGTATGGGTATCGCAATTACTACTATTATACCTCAAGTGAAATGGGTAAATGGTGGCAGGAAGCGTCCTGTCCGTTCGTTTCGGATGGGACAGATTCCTTGTACTTGTGTTTCTATTTCCATAGTTATAACTACGATTCCCAATATGCGGGCAAAGACTACCTTGGCTACGCCATTGACGCTATTCAAATCTATCCGGAAACGGAACCAGACCCCTGCACCAAGCGTCCACAGGCATTGGAGTACAACCGCTATGGTAACGATGCAGTCTTCACTTGGGCGGGCAATGCTTCGGAGTACCAAGTGGAGTACTTCATGAACGATACCTCCACGCATATTTATTACACCGCCGATAACATTACGGGACTGTCCTACACCATTCACTCTGAGACTATTCCGGAGGGCTCTTATACTTTCCGTGTTCGCTCTATCTGCGGCACAGACACCAGTGCTTGGACGGCTATCGATTACCAACTGATTTACGACATCTCGCTTCACTGCTTGGATTTCCTCAACTTCGAAGACCCTAATGTCCGGCCGCAGAGAGGGTGGTTCTCCTCTCCCGGATCTTATACAGGTTTGGTGGACTATGGTTTCTTGAGCAGAGATAGTCGCCACACCGTTCACCATTATCCGCGCGACTACGATGAGCGTACCAACTACAAACTGCGCACTTTCCCCGAAGGGCAACCCGCCGCAGTCCGTCTCGGCAATTGGAAAACCGGTGCGGAGGCCGAAGATATCGTCTATACCGTACAAGTCACCAAAGACATGGCTGTGCTGCAACTCCGTTACGCCCTTGTCATGCAGTTGCCGGGACATGACGACAGCCAGCAGCCGCGTTTCACGCTGGAGTTCCTCGACTCAGTAGGAACACTCATCGACTCCTGCGGGTTTGTGGATTTTACCGCCTCTGCCGACCTCGAGGGCAGCGGGAACGGTTGGCATCGCGAGCATGTGGACGGCGAAGCCGATGTCATCTGGAAGGACTGGACACTGGTCGGTCTGAACATGCGTAACTACATCGGACATACCATCCAGATACGTATCACCACCAAGGACTGCTCCGAAGGTGCACACTATGGCTACGCCTACTTTACTCTCGCTTGCTCACCGGGTACGATGGAGGGTATCCACTGTGGCATGAAGCCCGACCACTTCACCGTGGATGAGGGCTTCTACTACCGCTGGTATCGCAAATGGGACACGCCGCAAGTGGTGTTGAGTCGTGACCGCACCTACCAACTGACCAATTCTATCGACACAGCTACCTATTGTGTAGATATGATCAACATGATTGACACAAGTTGTTACTTTACGTTGGAGGCGTCCTCGCTTGCCTATATCCCGCATGCTGCCGGTGGAGCAAAGTACGTTCCTACCAACTGCCAAAACTTTGTCCAATTGGTGGACTCTTCCACTACCCAAGGTGTATATTGGACTCCTACCGGACAAAAAGTGGTGGTTCGCAGCACAGACGGTGCGGAAGAGTACTTGTGGGATTTCGGCACTTACGGCACGTCTACCGAACGGGTGCCAAAGATTCCCATAGCCGACACAGGGGACACCCTTCACGTGGTTCTCCGCGCATTTATGGAAAACCGGCTTTGTGAGGATACTTTCGCCTTCGATTTCGTAGTGCCCGCACTTGAAGTCAAGCGCACAGTCGAGACTCATTACATCTGTAGTGGCAGCACCGTCAATTTCTATGGAAAAGACTACACCGACGAAGGGGACTACACTGACACGCTCAAATCTTGGACAGGATGCGACTCGCTCAGTATTCTCGCCATTCGTTTCTTCCAAGCCGACACCATTCACTACTACGACACGCTGTGTGTCAGCCAAGGTTCGTTGGTATGGAACGGACAAACAATCACATCTACCGGCGACTATTTCTCACCTGTTCCCAGTACGCTCTATGGATGTGACAGTATCTACAATATCCTCCACCTGTATGCCCACCCCGAGCTCAATATGGCGGTCAACTATTCCGAGCAGTCGCTCTGCATGGGTAATGGTACCATTGAGGTGCCGTTCAGTGCAGTGGCTGGTACTCCTACCGGTTACGACCTGATCTTCTCTGCCGAGGCAAAATCGCAGGGCTTCACCGACAGGTTTGACCAAACAATCACATCTGGTGACAGCACACTCGTAATCCCTCTCAACGACAATGTCTGGGCGGGACAATACTCTGCCAACCTCGTCTTCCACAACCGCGATTGTGACAGCCGTACCTTCCCCATCTCCTTTATAGTCTATTACGACCCGGGCTCGCTAATCAACCAACGTTGGAACGACTTCCTCTCCGTCCGCAAGTCGGCATACGATTTGTACGGAGGGTTCTACGACTACCAATGGTTCAAGGATGGGCAACCCCTTACAGGGCAAACGGGCAGCCAACTCTACCTACCGGACGAAGGCTTGCAGGAGGGTAGTGCCTACGCCGTGGAGGTTACGCGCACCGCAGATGGTGTACGCGTACGCTCCTGCGATTTCTACCCCACCCTGCAGCCGACAACCGTTACACTCAATGTTTATCCTACGGTTCTCTCCCCTGCACACAATACGTTGGTACATGTACTATCCACCGAGCCGGGACAGGCTTCGCTCTACAACCGCTCCGGCATCTTGGTCGGCTCATGGCAGGTACAGGAAGGCAACAACCAAATCACCGTCCCTGTCGAGAAAGGACTCTATCTGCTCAGGATTCT
The DNA here is from genome assembly GCA_946619625.1 of uncultured Bacteroidales bacterium. GTDB lineage: Bacteria > Bacteroidota > Bacteroidia > Bacteroidales > Paludibacteraceae > Colicola. The sequence continues at coordinate 5,653 of CAMOMF010000021.1, read as the reverse complement.
TACCGACTCGGGCAATATCGAAACACAAAAACTGATTGTTGAATAAAAGTATAGGAGACACAAGATATGAAAAAGACTATTATTCTTTCACTTGCACTGCTTTCACTCCTTGCTTTGCCACTCGCTGCACAGGAAGACAACCGACCCAATAGCAACTTCGGACTCAGTTTCGATGCCGGCTTCAGTCACCTCTTTCTCGGGAACACCCTCTCACCCCTCAATGGTCTTGCCAAGCCCTCATGGGGCGGAGGAGGTGGCGCTGCGCTTTTCTACGAACTCCAGTATCGCCATTTCCTGTTCCGCACTGGTTTTGGTATGGATTATGGCGTCAATACAAGCAAGTTCGAGTCGCCGGACTACACTGCCGGTATTGCCGAGTATCCTTCCATGCTCTATCACTACGATTTCAAGAACTTCCAGGAAGCGACCACCTACGGTATAGGATACGTACCCGTGATGTTCGGCGGACTCTTCAACCGCTTCTTCTTCCTCGCGGGGGCCAAGATAGGCTTCCTTCCCTTGGGGGGGGCTACCACTCCGAAAACAAAAGCCACAATCTGGGCTACGGACGAGGATGTCATAGACCCTATGGAGGATATCTACACGCACCAGATGACCGACTACACCTTCCGCGGACAGCGGACCAAGATGGACTTCAAGCCGTTGAATATCATGGCTTCTGTCGAGTTTGGTCTAAACCTGGATAGAAAAGCCTGGGCGGATGAGAAAGAGAAAAAACGTCTCTCTAAAGCCGAGCGTTACCGCGAACTAAGGAGAAGAAAAGAGTTCAAGGATTGTCTGCATTACCGTTTGTCCGTCTTTATGGACTACGGATTCAGCAATCTGCTCAACTACACTCCTAATCCTGTGCAGAACCCCACGGCTTCCGGTCCTACGGCAACAGGGGGCTTGTATGCGTTCAACGATGTGAGTGACATCACACCCCACACAATCTATGGCTATGCGCCGCACGAAAATGCTTTCCTGAACAATATGTTGGTGGGAATCAAGTTTGCCATCATGTACGAGATTCCGCACAAAGCGCCGAAGAAAGGCAGTATGGCTAATCCCTACATCGTCACTTTCGTAACGGATGAGCTTACTGGCAAACCTTTGGGTGGCGCACTTGTACGCACACAGACTGTTCCCAATCGCAAAGGTAAGAAACGTACCTACGAGAAAACTACCGATGCCAAACTCGGACGTGTAGCCAAGGCATATCCCGCGGGCGAGTATATCATCTCCGCTTCACGCACCGGATACTTCCCGCAAGAGCCGTTCAACTATACACACGAGGACGATTACGACACCATCCACATTGCGCTCTACCCGCAACAAACGCTTCGCGCACAAGCCGTTGATGCCAAGACTGGACGCCCCATCACGGCTACCATGACCGTCTTCGATGAGCAGGGCAACAAACTGGTAACCGCAGATGTCGATAGCGTCTCCAAAGTGCTTTCTACTGTGGTGGACGGACGCAAACATTTCTCTGTTTGCGCTACGGCAAATGGCTACAAAGATACGTGTGCGCAAGTCAACGATGTCAAGGACCTGCAAATATTGCAACTCGAACCACGCCGTATTCGTCGCTTTGTTCTGAAGAACATGTTCTTCGCTACCGCCAAAACCAAGATCCTACCCTCCTCAGAGCAGGCACTGCAAGAACTATACAAACTCCTCAGCGACAATCCCGACATACGTATCCGTATCATCGGACACACCGACGATGTAGGCAAAGACGACTACAACCAACGCCTCTCCGAAGGACGCTCCAAGAGTGTCAAGAAAGAGATGGTGGACCGTGGTATCGACCCCAAACGCATTGAGACTCCAGGTCATGGCGAAAAAGACCCGATTGTAGAGAACGATTCCGACGAGCACCGGCAAATGAACAGACGTGTCGAGATAGAAATCCTCGGAGGAGCCTCCGTTGATTCTTTCATCCAAAATGACCAACTCGCACGCTAAGTTTGCGCACACTCATTCCCTAAAAGCACAGAAATCTAACTGATGACACTTTCCGGCGGCTGCGCAGCGATGCGTGGCCGCTTCCATGAAAAACCTTCCTACAATTTTCGGGTAACCATAGTAACTATCATAAGAGGATCATGAGAAGGTCTCCTTAGGGTGAGCAAAAAACACACCTCCCCACTGAAAATGCACTTCAGAGGAGAGGTTCTATAACTATATCATTATTAGTATTTTACTCCGTTTCTACCATGCTACTGCTATGGGCACACTGCACCCCATTTTTGCTCACGGGGGCTTGGGGAGGGCTATTCGCCGATTCTTTACGCCGATTTCGTCAGTTTCTTGTCCTTGATTGCTTCCTGCACGTTGATGATGTAGTCGCCCATCTTCTCACACTCCAGGATAATATCCATGTAGTTGACACCAACCAGGAAATCGTACTCGTGGTCTGTCACCTTGACGGTGTTCTGTGCCTTGAGCAGGTCGCGGAAGTTGTTGATCTCTTTTTCCATGTTCTCCGCCTGCAGGAACTCTTCGTCCGAAATCTTATAGTTGTTGTTCTCACCCAGCGTAGTGACCATCAGTTCGTGCGCATTGGTGACAAGGCGGAACATTTCCTGCACATTGTTGTTCTGATACTCGGTATATTTCAGTTTGCTCTGATGTTTGTGCATGATGTATCGCGAGAGGTTGAAGTTCGAGTCGCCTACCGATTCTATCTCAGACGCAATACGGAGCATTTTGTGTATCTCACGCTTCGACTCGTCCGAGAGGCGACCGTCCGCCACTTGGTTCAGGTAGCGCGCTATCTCTACCTCCATACGGTCGCAAATCTCCTCGTATTTCTCTATACGGCTGAAGACGCGCACAAACTCGGCATCATCCTCCACCTGATATAGTTCTTTCACCATATTCAGCATGCGGTAGGTACGAATACTGAACACATGCAACTCTTTCCACGCCTGGAAGATGGACAACTCCGATGTGGACATCAAGCCGCCCGAAATAAAACGCAATTGGCTGTCGGTCTCTTTCTGCTCGGGTTTGCCCGGCAATATAGCGGTAACCAGCTTCTCCATCCACGGAATGAACCACACCAGCAGGAAGGTGTTCGCCACATTAAATCCTGTATGGAAAGTTGCCAGAATACCATTCACTTTGTCAGGAGACTCACCGCAGGGGACTCCCTCTTCATACTCCACTCCCCACAACGCACAAATCAATCTGACGAACGGGCGGAACAAGCACAGCACCCAGATAACGCCAAAGAAGTTCGACACAAAGTGCGCCAAGGCGGCACGACGCGCCATTACAGATGCCGACAGGGCTGCTATATTGGCGGTGATGGTTGTACCCAGGTTCTCACCCAAGATCAGCGCCATTCCCATGTCTATCGGCAACACATGGGCAGAGCACAGCGTCATCGTTATTGCCATGATTGCCACTGACGACTGAACGGCAAACGTCAGTACGGCACCTATCATCAAATACAGCAGATAACTGCCATACCCCCAACCGGACGTAGTAAGGAAGAAATTGCTGACCGCAGAAACTTGGTCCAGATGCATTCCGGTGAAGCAGAGGCGCAGGGTCGCCATACCCAACAACAGCAGCGACAGCCCGATGAAAAAGTCCCCCAACGTGGCATTCTTCTTGGTGTAGATCAGCGCCACTGCCAGTACTATCATCGTGTATATCACCCAACGCAGGTCCAGCGAACCGCCACCCAACACCAAAATCCATGCCGTGAAAGTGGTACCGATGTGAGCACCCATAATCACCGAGATGGCCTGAGCAAGACTCACTATCCCCGCCGAAACGAAACTGACGGTCATGACCGAAGTGGCGGTGGACGACTGTACTGCCGCAGTGATAAACGCACCCCTCAGAACACCGCTGAAACGGTTCGTCGACATCGTGCCGAGCAAGTTGCTCAATTGGCTGCCTGCCATCTTTTGCAAGCTCTCACTCATCAGTTTCAGTCCGTACATAAGCATGGCTACGGAACCGATGAGTGTAATAATCTGTAGTGCTAACTGCATTTGTTTGGAATGTGTATGTTAAGGACCCTTCCCAAAAATTGCCCGGTGCACGTTTTTAGAATAAAGCCCGATTAATAAAAGTGCTGCAAAGGTAGTATTTTTTTCTGACATATGCAAGCATTGACCGGTAAAAATGCAAAAAAGGCAACTCTTTTTTACGGAGTTGCCTTTCTATGCGAGTTTTTTCTACTCTTTTACTTTACTTCTTCGAAGTCCACGTCGGTCACATCACCTTTGTCAGACGAGCCGTTAGACGAAGCGTTGTTCCCGGCGTTGGGGTTGAAGCCTCCGAAGTCAGGACCCGGCTGTGCGCCACCTGCCTGCTGGTTGTTCATCGCGGCGTACATCTCTGCACTTGCTGCCTGGAAAGCAGCGGTGACAGCGTCCATGGCGGTCTTGCATGCATCAGCGTCTTTCTTCTCGTACGCAGCCTTCAGGTCAGCCATCGCTTTCTCGATAGGAGCCTTCTTGTCGGCAGGCAGTTTGTCACCTACCTCTTGCAGGGTCTTCTCGTACTGGAAGATCATCGAGTCCGCCTTGTTGAGGGTGTCCACGCGGTCTTTCTCGCGCTTGTCCGCCTCGGCATTGGCTTCCGCCTCTGCCTTCATACGCTTGATTTCTTCGTCAGACAAACCGCTGGAAGCCTCGATACGGATCTTCTGCTCTTTGCCTGTGGCTTTGTCCTTGGCGGTTACGTTCAGGATACCGTTGGCGTCCACGTCGAAGGTTACCTCAATCTGCGGCTCACCGCGACGGGCAGGCATAATGCCGTCCAAGTGGAAGATACCTATCTGCTTGTTCTGTGCAGCCATCGGACGCTCGCCTTGAAGCACCTTGATTTCTACAGAAGGCTGGTTGTCCACTGCGGTGGTGAAGGTCTCCATCTTCTTGGTAGGAATAGTGGTGTTGGCTTCAATCATGCGGGTCATCACGCCACCCATGGTCTCGATACCGAGGCTCAGAGGAATTACGTCGAGCAACAGTACATCTTTCACGTCGCCGCTCAATACGCCGCCTTGGATGGCAGCACCGATAGCCACTACTTCATCGGGGTTGACGCCCTTGGACGGAGCCTTGCCGAAGAATTTCTCCACTGCCTGTTGGATAGCAGGAATACGGGTGGAACCGCCTACGAGGATTACCTCGTCGATATCGGTGGTGCGCAGACCGGCTTTGTCCAGACAGGTCTTGCACGGAGCGATAGTCTTCTGAATGAGGTCGTCAATGAGTTGCTCGAACTTGGCACGGGTGAGCGTCTTTACAAGGTGTGCAGGCACGCCGTTGACGGGCATGATATAAGGCAGATTGATTTCCGAGGAGGTGGTATTGGACAACTCAATCTTGGCCTTCTCTGCCGCCTCTTTCAGACGCTGCATAGCCATCGGGTCTTTCGAGAGGTCTGCACCGCCGTTGTCGTTCTTGAACTCCTGAACGAGCCAGTCGATAATACGGTGGTCGAAGTCGTCACCGCCCAGGTGGGTATCACCGGCAGTGGCTTTCACCTCGAAGACGCCGTCGCCGAGCTCCAGTACAGATACATCGTGTGTACCACCACCGCAGTCGAAGACTACAATCTTCATATCCTTGTTGGACTTGTCAAGACCGTAAGCGAGGGCAGCAGCCGTAGGCTCGTTGAC
>CAMOMF010000020.1 GCA_946619625.1 uncultured Bacteroidales bacterium | reverse complement strand
CGATATTGTAGTTGAACGTCTCGTGGCGGAAACCATTCACTTCCGCCGTACCGGCGTATATCATCTCGAGGTGGCACTCGTCGGAAGGCAGTACGTTGATGGTAAGGGTGTACACCTGTGTATTCCCCGCCTCGGCAGTAACCGTAATGGTGAAAGTAGTGGCAGTGGCGTTTTCTCCCGGCACAGTAGTGGAAGTAATCTCAGCAGAGGCATATTCGCCTGCAAGTACCGCAGTGATGTCGGGGATGACATAGCCAGCCTGCTCGTTGATGACATAAGCTGTTTGTGTGGGGGTAAAGCCCGCCAATGAAGTACCACCGAGAATGATGTCGGACAAGTCGGCATTGGTGTCCGGAGTACGAACAATCTCTTGTACGGTATATACCTCGCGGTGTCCGTTCTCGGCGCGTACGACAAAGAAGAATGTATAAACACCGCCGCCTTGGTCCACCACCTTCATGTCAAGGTCCTGCTTGGCATCACCTGCCACGGGGAAGAATACGGAAGAAGTTGAACTATGCACCACATAATCAAACGTCTGCTCGTAGAAGCCCTCCATGGGCTGGAGTCCCTTCAGGATATTGCTCAACAGAGCGTTGTCAGATAGAGCAATATGCAGTTCGTACGTATGGTTTTCCGCACCGAAGACCTGCCATGTTACGAGCGAGTCGGTAATCGTCTGGAAGATAGAATCAAGCGGATAGGAGCGTACTGCCGAATAGTTGCCTCGTGCCGAATGGTTATAGACGAATGTGTTCTGTTGGAAAGCAGAGACGGTGGCATCGTCCACAGCCATGTCGGTCAGCAGACCGTTGGAAGTGCCAAGAGATTGGATCGGGTCAACCGGTGCAATGACCATCTCAACAGGTGTCAAATCCGGCTGTGTATAAAGTACGACAAAATGCTGTGTATCGCCATTCTCCGCCGTGACATTGATAATATATGCCGTATCATTGGCAGTAACAGTGACCTGCTGATATGCAGAACTGCGCACGATAGAGAGGTCGTTTGCCGCCGTGAGGGTATATGACACTGCTGTAGAAGAAGAAAGGGGGCGGGTCTGCGTAACAGTGTAGTCGGTATAGGAGCCGTCCTCTGCGATACTGCGAATAAGGGCAGTACGTGAGCCGTTGGTCCAATCGCTCCAAGTGACTTGGTGTTCCTGGTCAGCCACTTCCCCCACAAACGTGAACTCAGGCACGCCGACATACTCGGGGTCGGTAACGGCAATAGTCGCAGCCCCATTGGTAAACGTAAGCGGACTGCCATCGGCGAGAACAGATGCAAGACGAGAGTTGTAGCAGAGTAACAGATTACGAACACGCAGTTCACTGTGCTGCTGGTCGAACGCTGTACCATGGAAATCATCCATGTTCTCACTATGCATCGAGTTGATGATGATATTGATAGAGTCAGGATTGCCGGTATAGGTAAGGGGTTTAACATAGGTATTCCACTCACCGCAGACCTCGTAGGAGCCTTCGTACAAGTTCTCCTGCCATGCACCATTTTGGTGGATATTGAAGAGGAAACGCCAGTTGGGTACACGGGTGGAGTTAATGGGCTTGTGATCCAGTTTGACCGTGTCGGGCGTATTACGGAACACAATACCTCCGTCCACAGAAGATGTAGAACTGCCGCCAGCCTTCAACTTCATGTTTAACGTGCCGGTAGTCATGATACCGGGGACAGTTCCGGCAATGGTGTTCCATGTGAACATAGACTGCAGATTGACCGTGGATTTACCTTCTGAGGCATCGGGGTAGTATCCCTCGGAAGCCCCATTGCTCCAACGAATCTCGTCACCGGTAGTGTATGTCCAGAAAGAGAAAGTGTACGATGCCACGATATCAGCAGGAACCATCCAGCCTTCGGGTTTCCAAGCGGCATTGTAGGTAGTGTTACGCCAATTGTTGAAATTACCTGACGGGATAACATCGCCGGTGTAATAATAGTAAATAGTGTACGTGTGCGTGTAGTTACCATCAGCCGACACCACTTCAGCCGCCCAATGCTTAGTGTCAGAAGCCGTTACATTGACCTGTGCACCTGTAAAAGGCGTGTAGGTGATAGCAGGCGCAGAGGTGACAGGCAACACATATGAATACTGATAAGGCTTGAAGGCAGACAAAGTAGTGCCATTCGCCTTAATATCAACGAGAGAAGCCGGGTCATTGAGCGTACGGACAGGGTTGAGCGTATAAACGATATCGTCCACGCCCGCCTGACCGGCCTGCACGCGAATAGTGGTGGGTGCAAACAGACCTCCCGGGGTAAGAATAACCGTCTGTTCAGGATAACGTTTGGAAGTGGCGGACACTACCAAATCGGTTGCTCCGTAAGGCAGGACCACATCGATATCTGTTCCTGCAGTCAGGTCAAGCGCCCCTACCCCATCCACGACGATGGCGGTAAGGCTGTTCTCCAACCCTGATGGTGCCACCGAGAAATGCAGATTGTACGTAAGTGAATCTCCCGAAGGTGCCGTAACCGTAACCGTTGCCACTGAAGTGGTGAAAATACTGCCGGTAGAAACCAAACGTACCCCTTGCTCGTCGTATCGGCGCTCAGCAGTGATTGCAGGCATTGTGGTGGTACCATAAGGCAACTGGATGTTGTAGTCGGTCTGCGTAGGATTGAAGGTGAATGAAACACCATCGATAGTCAGGTCAGCCAATGTACAATCGTCCAAAGCGCGAACAGGGAAAAAGATTTTATAATCTGCCGTAGTGATGCCGTCCTCTGCCACCACATGAATACGAGTGGTGTCGTTCACCTGACCATAGGCGATGGTAATTTCTTTGACATGTTTCTGTGCCACCGGCATAACAGCAGGCACGCAATAAGTGCGCGCGGGCAGGCTGTCCGTATAGACAAACGTAGATGGTGTAAAGTTGGGTAAGGCTACCCCATCCAACAGAATCCTGCTAAGCAGTGCATTGTTGTATGGTGCCAGTAGGTCAGCAGTACGTGGCGCCGGCGAAGGAGTAGCGGCAGAAAGGAAAGTAATCGTGTAAAGGTTCGATTCGCCCTCTTCAGGCGTGACGATGATGCGCGCCGTACCGTACGAACCGGGCTGGATAAGGGTGATGGTTTGCCCTGCCTCTTTGTCCACCGTGATAACCGGAGCAACGGATGTAGGCAGTACTACCGAATAATCAAGTGTCTGTGGAACAAAGTTCTCCAACGAGTCACCACCCAGGTAAATCATCTTCAAGAAAGCGTTGAGCGACTTGATTACTTGGAAACGGATGGTATATAGACGAGTTGTTCCGTTGCCTGCCTTTACGGTAATACGTGATAGCCCTGACAAGCCGCCCTGGCTGACAGTGACAGTCTGATAGACATCACCGGCAGTGTAGGAGATTACCGGTGCTGTATTTGTTCCAGCAGGGAGAGTGACGTTGTAAGCAAGTGTGTCGGGATGGAAGCCCTCCAGAGGTGTACCATTCAATGAGATCCCTGCCAATGAGCAGTTAGCAGATTGTTCAACAACGAAATAGATACGATAAACAGTCTGTGAGCCGTTGGCGGCAGTAACCGTAAGACGAGAAGACGAAGAGAGTCCTCCATCGGTGAAAGAGATGGTCTGATAGGCATCTCCCGCCGTCCAAGTAATGTCCGGATGGGAAGTGGTTCCCAAGGGCAACGACACCGTATAAGATGTGACATTCCCGGCAAAACCGTCAATGGTTGTTCCCCCCACCTGCAAATCAGCGAGGTGCGAGTTGCTGCTCTCCTCTATTTTGTAGGTAAGTTTGTACGTCTTGGTGGCTGCATTCCCAGGCACTGAAACCGTAATCACGCAACCTGTCGTCAAATCGTTTGCCACGTTAATCGTCTGTGCACCGGTAGGATAAGCACTAACGGGCGTGACGGCAGGTGCGGCAGTGGTACCCAAAGGCAGACTGACAGTATAATTGGACTTGGAGGGTGTAAATCCGGTAAGTGAAACACCGTCTATGAGTATGTCCTGCAATGTGTTATCCGACAATTGTGCTACAGAAAAACGGATGGTATAAGTCTGCTTGGTAGTGCCATCGCCAGCCGTAACCTCAACCGTTGCCGTTCCCGAGGGAGAGGTTGCCTGCGTGATGCTGACCGTGGCGCCTGCGTCCTGCGCATCCACTGCCACTACGGGCGCGTCGGTTGTGCCATATGGGAGTGATACATTGTAGGATGTAACATAAGCATTGAAGCCTGCAACAGAAGCGTTATTGACGCGGATGTCCGCTAATCGGGCGTTATTGGAAGCGGCACTGACAAAGTTGATTTGGTAGGTAGTGGTACTGCTGCCATCCTCCGCCGTCACGACGATGGTGGTAGGAGCGCCGTCCACTTGCCCTTTGGTAATAACACATTCTGAATCAGAGAGCCTGCGACCATTGAAAGGAGCCGAGGCACCGCTATTATTGAACAAAGTACCGGCTCCGCGAACCGCATAAATATCCGGAATGGTAGTGACGCCATTTCCTAAAGAGTAGGTCTGCACGGGCGCGTTGGGGTCAAACCCTTTCCACTCGCGGTTACCAATAAACAGTTTCTGTATCTTGGAGGAGTAGATGAGTTGGACATCGTCCACGTACAAGTCATTGTTGGCATAAATGCCGGATGAGTTGTGCCCCGCGGGGTAATTGCCGGCGGAGATGATGAGGTTGCATTTCTCGGGCACTTGGTCGTTGAGGTAATAAACGGGAATGCGCAGTTGCGTCCAGTTGGCGTAAGACGCCTTCTCAAACCAATAAGCCTCACATACCTGATTAGCGTACTGTGTAGTCTGGCAATTGTTGGCATCCAGCGCTTGACGAATATCGCACTCCTCGTCCACAATGCCACCGGGAAAGGCGCCGGTGATGGTAGTACAAGACCCGCCTTTGCTGCCATAAGAAGAGCCCTTTGCGGTACCATTCCAAGCGTAGAAAACAAAATTGTAGTTCTCCTTGTCGGTGTCAGGTCCCGTACGCTTGATCCACACCGTCAGGGTATCAGGGCGTGCCGTCCACGAGATACCTCCGTATACGCCGGCGGTGCTACCGTCAATATTACTGAGCGAAGGTACAAGAACCCACGGTTGTCCCAATGCCACGTAACCAGGCGAGACTCCGCCATTGATGCCCATAACGGTCATGTTCTGGTTCTTAATGTAGAGGCAATAACCACTCCTGCCCTGCTCACGGTGTGCAAAATTGAAGTTGAAGCCAAACTGCGTGACATTACTGTAATGCCAATAGGCAGGTTGAATCTGTCCATCATAAGGTGCACCGCTCCAATCCTCGAAACCGGGGTCAGGTAATTGCTGTGCATGTAACATTGTCCAAACAGGACTAAAAAACAGTGTGCAAACGAGGCACAAAATATAGGTGTAAATCTTCTTCATAATAGCGCATTAAAAAGCGCTGCAAAGTTACTGCATATTT
>CAMOMF010000019.1 GCA_946619625.1 uncultured Bacteroidales bacterium | reverse complement strand
TAACCTTCAGCCTCGAACATCTGACGGAAAGCGAGGCGACCGATACGGCCGAAACCGTTAATTGCAACTTTTGTCATTTTTTTACTTAATTATATAATTAAACTATTTATTTTGTTTCAAAAGCAGTTCGTTGCGTACCTATTTCACGTAACGGACTGCAAAGTTACTACTTTTTTTTGAAATAACCGCGATTTTTTTGCATTTTTTTTATTTTGCAAAGTTAATATAACAAAATAAGCGGTAGTTTTGTGACTTGGTGGAGGTGAGGTGGTACTTTTTTGCTGTTTTTTCTTGCAAATGTCAGAAAAAAGCAGTACCTTTGCAGTCGATTTTGAAAAAGGTTGTAGCAGAAGTGCCGTAGAGTCGTGCTGAAATGGAAAGACATATGGTTCAGAATGTGTTCATACGCAGGTTTTTACCTTAGGTCGGGGAACACGAAGGGTTATGGCGTACACTCGCCGTACCTCTTTTATATCGCGCGCGCAATCCTTCCCGAGACGGGGAGGTACTATTGCTACGATGAAATCGAGTCGTTGCGCACTGAACTGCTCCGAAGCAGAGAGGAAGTGGGGGTAAGAGATTACGGAGTAGGAGGAGAGCGCGCTGAGTTGAGGCGGGTGAGTGAGATTGCCGGGAGGGCGTTGAAGCCGATGAGAGAGGCTCAGGTGCTGTTCAGACTGGTGAATATGCTGAAGGCGAAAACGATTGTTGAGTTGGGAACGAGCCTTGGCGTGACGACAGCGTACCTTGCCAGTGCCGACAGTAGGGCAGATGTGTGGACGTTTGAAGGGAGTGAGGCTCTGACGGATATAGCGCAACGAGGTTGGAAGAAGTTGGGTTTGCACAATATAAAGGTTGTGCAAGGCAATATAGACGAGACTCTGCCCCTTGAGGAAAGAGAATGGGGGGTAGTGGATTTTGCGTTCATGGATGCCAATCACAGGCGGGAGGCAACGGTGCACTATTTTGACCTGCTGGCGCGCCATGCGGGTGAGAAAAGTATTTTTGTAGTGGATGATATACGCTATAATCGTGATATGTGGGATGCCTGGTGCGCGATATGCGGAAGAGAGGACGTGACAGCCAGAATGGATTTGGGCAGTATGGGGCTGGTGTTCTTTGATACGCATTTTCCCAAACAGGAGTTCCGAATAAGACTTTGAGAAAGTATAGAGAGGGTATGCTCCTCCCCTCACCAGGTAGCGATAAAAGTGTAGATATAAAGCATGGGTATTATACATAGTATAATACTAAGATGAATGCATTGAAAAGGGGAAAAAATAAGAGGGCTGTACCGGAAAATCCGAGTTTTCAGGCGGGGAGCCAAACTGTATCGTGAAAGAGTCGAAAGAATAACATCATAAAGAAAGAAATATGAGTTACAGGATTTATACGAAGACCGGCGACAAGGGTGAGACGTCGCTGATAGGCGGCAGCCGCGTGAGCAAAGCCTCAGACCGTCTGGAGGCATACGGAACGGCAGATGAGTTGAACTCGTTCATAGGTCTGCTGAGAGCCAGTCTGGAGAAAAGTGGACAGGAAGAGCGTGCCGAGATGTTGGAGATTGACGGTGTGCTGAACCGGATTCAGAACAAGTTGTTCAACTTGGGCGGCTTTCTGGCAACAGACCCCCTCGTTGCCCAAACCACGGAATCGACGGAGATTGCGGAGGAAGAGGTGCAGATACTGGAGCGCATGATAGACAAGTGGCAGGAAGAGTTGGAGCCGGTGCGCGGATTCATCCTTCCGGGTGGTGACGAGAGTATCGCCTTGTGTCATGTCTGCAGGACGGTAGCACGTCGCCTGGAGCGGCGGATGGTGGTTCTTTTTGCGGCGGATGATTCTGCCGGTGTGAAAGGTGAAATATGCTTACAATATGTTAATAGAATGAGCGATTTTTTGTTCATTTTGTCAAAAAAAATAGCAAAAGTACGAAAAAAATCACTTTTTTTGTGGGAAAAATAAACTTTTTCTTGCAGGAATGAAAACTTTTTATTAACTTTGCAGGCTATTTTAGCAAAATAGTATCAAAAAAGAAGGAATTATGTATTGGACATTAGAATTGGCATCGAAACTTGAGGACGCTCCTTGGCCGGCAACGAAAGACGAGTTGTTGGACTATGCAGTTCGCGTGGGGGCTCCGATGGAGGTGGTAGAAAACCTTCAGGAGATAGAGGATGATGAAGAGATCTATGAATCGATAGAAGACTTGTGGCCGGACTATCCGAGCAAGGAGGATTTCTTCTTTGATGAAGATGAGTATTGATACGTTTCGCGTTAAGTGTCATTAACAGCGTAACGATACCGAGACTTGGAATGAGACGTAGTATTGCAGTTATCGTGATAATGGTTGTCTGCGCGATGCGTGTATTGGCGCAGTTTGACCCGCAGATATCGCAATATATGTACTTTCCGACGGCCTATAATCCTGCTGCAGTGGGAGAAGGGGACATGATGAAAGTGGCTGGTCTGCACCGTATGCAGATGATAGGCATCAAGAATGCGCCGATGACCACGTACTTTTATTTCGGTTCTCCGTTTGTAATAGGCAAGACTCGTCACGGCGCGGGTGTACGGTTTATGAATGACCAGTTCGGTTTGTTCTATACTCAGAGTTTGTACGGTCAGTACGCTTACCGTCAGAAGATAGGCAAGGGTTACCTGAGTGCAGGCGTAGAGTTGGGCATTTCGAACGTAGGTTTCCATGGTGACAGCGTGAATTTGGACCAATTATCCAATTCGGAGTACCACATATCGTCAGACGTTGCCATTCCGACAAGTGATATGTCGGGTATAGGTTTTGATATGTCGGTGGGGGTGTACTACAGTTGTCCGACGTGGTATGTAGGAGCGAGTTACAGCCATGTGACCCGGCCATACATAGAGTGGAAATCGCAGCAGGCGACTCAGACGGAGAACGTAGTGGGTGTGACGCTGGTAGGCACGATGTATGTGCACGGCGGTTACAACTGGCGGCTGAAGCACCACAAGGAGTTCGTGTTGCAACCATCGCTGATGTTTCAGACGGATTTCCGTTCATGGGACTTGACGTTGGCATGGTTGACGGAGTTCAAAGACAAGTACCGTTGGGGTTTGAGTTACCGCATAGGTTCGAACGTGGGCGTATATTTGGGAATGGATATTATCAGCGGTTTGGCTATAGGTTACGCCTATGAGTTGCCGACGAGCAAACTGCTGTTAGAGAGTTTTGGGTCGCATGAGTTGTATTTGGCTTATCAGTTCAATATACTGCGTCCGAAGCGAAACAACCGGTACAAGTCGGTTCGTTACTTATAGAAAAAAGATTTTGCCGCATAAGTTGCGGCGTATAACATAAAAAGAAAAGAAATATGAAATTGACGAAGATTCTGCCAATCGTTGCGCTTGTGACGGCGCTTGCGGGTTGTAACAAACCTGCGGGAGAGTTAGTTGGTGTCGGTCAAAACGGTAACTTTAAGGAGGCAAATCCTTACGGGATGGTATTCATCAAGAAAGGTTCGTTCGAGATGGGTTCGAACACGCAGAATGCGATGTTTGGTCAGGATGACAACCAGTTCATGGCAACAGTTGAGGCCTTCTGGATGGACGAGACAGAGATTACGAACAGCGAGTACAAGCAGTTCGTTAACTGGGTGCGTGACTCGATTGCGTACACCTATCTGATTTCGGCAGGTTACGAAGAGTATGCCTTGACGTCTCGTGACGAGGAGTTTGATGAGGAGAACTACCGCATCAATTGGAAGAAGAAAATTCCCTGGAACAGCAAGGACGAGGATGTAGTGGATGCGCTGGCTCCGATGTTCTACTCAGACGGAAGCCTGAAGACCACCAGTTTCCGCTATCGTTACGGCTACATGAACTATGACCAGGCTGTTCTTCCTCAGAACAAGTTTGATGTGGCAAAGGGTTGCTATCCTGAAGGTGCGACGACGCGTGTGGATACGTTCTGGGTGGACGAGCGCGATGCCATTCACGACTCGACTATCGTTCGTCCGCTGCGTGAACCATCGGACCTGCTGTCGATTGCTATCATCAATATTTATCCCGATACGATGGCATGGGTGCGTGACTTCCAGTTAACGTACAACGACCCGATGTTGCTGAAGTACTTCTCTCATCGCGGTTTTGCCGATTATCCGGTGGTAGGTGTTACTTGGGAGCAGGCGCAGGCATTCTGCCGTTGGCGTACGGACTACCTTGCCAGTACGGGTGTAGATGCGCAGATTTATCGTCTGCCGACCGAGGCGGAGTGGGAGTATGCAGCCCGTGGTGGTCGCAAATTGGCGGCCTATCCTTGGGGTGGCAACTACGCTCGTGACGACAAGGGTTGCTTCCTTGCGAACTTCAAGCCATACCGTGGTGCATACAATGATGACACGGGTACAACCACGATGAAGGTGGCTCAGTTCCGTCCGAACGATTTCGGTCTGTTCGATATGGCGGGTAATGTAGCGGAGTGGACGTCATCGGCATATAACACCTCTGCCAACACGTACACCAATGACCTGAATCCGGACTTCCAGTACAATGCAAAAAAGGATGATCCGGATGTGCTGAAGCGCAAGGTGGTGAAGGGTGGCAGTTGGAAAGACGTGTCCGCCTATCTGCGCAACGGTTCGCGCACATACGAATATCAGTATGAAGACCGTTGCTACATCGGTTTCCGTTGCGTTCGTTCGCATATTGGTGACTAATGTGTGGGTGCGCGTGCGTGTGTGCGTACGTGCGAATATTAATAATGTAATAAAATAACAAAAAATACTAAAAACAGATTTAATCATTATGGCACAGAAAGAAGTAAAAGGATGGGACAAAGTAGTGGCATGGTACGCAAGACACTCTTATGCAGTTAATATCGTGTACAGCGCCGGTGCGTCGGTAGTTATTGTAGGTGCATTGTTCAAGATTATGCACTGGCCGGGTGCGGGTACAATCCTTACCCTTGGTATGATGACAGAGGCATTCCTTTTCATGATTGGTATTTTCGAGAAACCTCATGCAGTATATAATTGGGAGAACGTGTTTCCGCAACTGCTTGGTCATGACGCCGAGCCGTTGGAGGGCGGTGCCCATAGTGAGAAGAGCGCATCTGCTCCGGCATTGGAGGAGAAAGATGTGAAGGCTTTGAAGGAGAGTATCGCCAACGTTGCCGCCAGTGCCAACCATTTGGCAGACCTGGGCAAATTGGCAGAAGGCACAAATAAATTGTCGGAGAAACTGGCTGCAGCATCGCAGGCCGCTGACAAGTTTGCCGGTGCCGGCGAAGGTTTGGCAGAGGGTGCGCAGAAAGCCGCGGTTGCCGCTGCCAAGTTGGGCGAGAGTTATACGGCATCCGTTGCATCGGTTCAGGCAGCTGCTCAATCGAGTGAGGCAACTGCGAAGTCGGCAGAGGTTGCTGCTAAGTCGGCAGGATTGGTAGCGCAGCATCTGGAGGCACTGAATGCCGCATATGAGTTGCAACTGAAGGCTGCAAAAGACGGACAGAAAGAGGCTGACGCATATGAAGCCGAACTGCAGAAACTGAACAAGCAGGTGGCTGACCTGAACAAGATTTACGGAAACATGCTGAGCGCGTTGGCATAAGCCGTACCTCTTTGTACTTCTTTAGTTAATACAAAACACTTACTAAGAAACAAGTAGTATGGGTGGAGCAAAAAACTGTCCGGAAACCCCGAGACAACGAATGATAAGCATGATGTACTTGGTGCTTACAGCGATGTTGGCGTTGAACGTGTCGGCCGATATCCTGAACGGTTTCACCAAGTTGCGTCACTCTATGGAATCGTCGATAAACTCGACGCAAGATCGTACTGCCGCCGTGATGGAGTCCTTCAAGGTGCAGGCGTTGGATAATGACGGCTATCAGGAATGGTTGGTTATTGCTAATGCAGTAGAAGCCAAGTCGGACGATTTCTTTAACTACGTAGAGGACTTCAAGTTGGATATCGCCGAGATGTGCGATGGCAAGCGTTATGCCGAGGGTGCATTGGATACTATCAAACTGAGGAACGGTAGTGATACGAATAAACCTCACCAGTATGCACTGACGGAGAATGATCCTGAGACGGGTCGTATCCATGCCGAGGAAATGAAATACCGTATGGAGGAGTTCCGTACGTACATGACCTCTGCTGACTCGAAGTGTGTAGTGGACAAACTGGAGAAAGATGCCGGTTTCAGGGCGGAGTGGGAGCGCAAGATATCGATGTTCTCCTCGCTGTTCAGCACCAAAAATGTGATTGACGAAGAAGGTCAGTCTATCAGTTGGGAGCGCTCGACGTTTGCAGAGATGCCTGCTGATGCAGTTATTGCCTTGTTGACGAAGTATCAGAACGATATCCGCGTAGCGGAGAACGACATGGTGAACTTCCTGTTCATGCAGGCAGGTTCGTCTGATTTCGTGGTAAACCAGGCCACGGCTGTCGTCCTTCCGACCAATGGTGAATACATCATGCAGGGCAAGCAATACCGTGCCAAGATTGTGGCGGCGATGATGGATACGAACCAAGTACCCCGCGTCTTCATTGAGGGACAGGAGATCGAGAACGGTGAGTATATCACGCAAGGTCATATCGGTGAGAACCACTATGACGGATATATGATTATCGGTGATGACACCACCAAGTATCCTTTCCATGGTCAATTTACTGTAGGTGCACCGGCTGCCACTATTGCCAACACCGAGTGCAATGTGCTGTACCGTGGTTATGGCAACAAGATGTCGATTTCTGTGCCGGGTGTGAGTGCTGACGCTATCACTGCCACCTGTAATGGTGCCAGCATCCAGAAAATGGGCAAGGGTGAGTGGATTATCACTCCTAACAGCAGTCAGCCGGTTACTATCAGCGTCTCTGCGACGGTAGAGGGTCACTCTTCTCCGATGGGAACACAGACGTTCCAAGTGAAGAACCTGCCGCGTCCGATAGCTTACTTGTCCATTGGCGGCAAGATTGTTACCGCCAGTGTACCTGTGCCGCTGGGCAGTTTGGCTGCTTGCTCTATTCAGGCGGATAACGCTGATGCGGTGATTAAGGTGGACTGGAAAGTGAAGCCGGGTTATCGCGTTAAGTGCAGAAGAAAGAATGTCAATAGTTTGGCTCAAGCCGCAAGCATTGCCAAATCGGGTGATATCATCAAGGTGACCGATATTCATGCTGTAGGTCCGGGCGGACAAGAAGCAATCTTGAATGACCTCGCCATAGAGGTGCAATAATACGAACTATCTGCAAAGATAAAGAACAATGAAGAAACAAATTGTAATAGTTTGTTTGTCGGTGCTGGCACTGGCAGCAAACGCTCAACATCAGATTAACTCCTTCTTTGATTCGAAGGGAGCGGTGCGTTTAGAGACGCAGGAGTTGGACCGAGTGGCTGATACGTTGGTGTCCGTATTTCACCGTGCTGACGATGTGGTATGGTCGCGCGTGGTGTATCGTATCATAGACATGCGATACAAGCAGAACTATCAACTATATTTCCCCACCAATCCGGAAGATCCTCAGTATAAAGGTCTGTTCCAAGTGATGTTGGAGGGATTGGCAGATACGTTGCATGCGTATGCCTTGCAGACCGATAACAGCATCAAGCCATTCTTTCACGACGACCTTCTGCTGACGGCTCAGGACCTGATAGACCAGACCGCTTATGGTGAGCGCAAGACGCTGAATATGACCAAGGAAGAATATGAGGAGTTCTTCGGTGTGGGTTCGTACGATGAGATGATGGCCAACTCTAACAAGTCGCTTTTCTATCGCTGCAATCCCAATGATTCGAACCGCGTATGTTTCAGTCCGCAAGGTTATAAAGCGTTCGTTCGTAATCAGGTGAAGTTCCTTATTCAGGAGGTAGTGTTCTTCGACAAGCACTATTCGCGCCTGTACTCGAAGATCGTGGCAATTGCTCCGCTGTATGCAGAACTGGGAATCGACGATGTGGACACCAGCGAAGAGACTGTTAATGAGGCACTGTGCCGTCAGTTGATGTGGTGGGTTCCGTTTGACGAGTTCCGCAAATACATGGCGAAGCAGTACATCATTCCGCAGTCGAATGACACGAAGCGTGTGACCTTTGAGGAGTTCTTCGGAAAGAAATTGTATTCTTCGTATATCATCGGTGACAGCAATATGTACGACCGTATGTTTACGAATTATATCAAGACAGAAGCTGAAGTACAGAAAGAGCAGACTCGTGTAGCAACCGAACTTCTGAACTTTGAGCAGGACTTGTGGGAGTATTGATTCCCGCAGTGCTGATAGGGAATATCGGCATAGTTGGATAGAGACGCGACTAAGGTTGCGTCTCCCGCTATGTAAAAAATCAATAGTATAGAACGATGTCAAAGAATCACCATTTTTTTAACACCTACCTGACGGCAACTGTTTCAGTATCACTTGTTTTGCTGTTGATAGGAATGGAGTGTGTGCTGGGCTTGTCGGCAGACAGTTTGTTCCGCAAGGTGAAAGAAAACGTAAACATGTCGGTAGTACTTGCCGATGAAACCACTCAGGAGGATTCGTTGCGTTTTGCTACGTTGCTGAATGCTGCCCCGTTCTGCCGCGAATATACCTATATGTCCAAAGACGATGCGTTGCGGGAGCATGTGGAGAAACTGGGTGAAGACCCGACGGCTTTTTTAGGTTACAATCCTTTGCAGGCATCTTTTGAGGTGAAGCTGAATGCGCCTTATATCCAGTTGGATAGTGTAGCCATGATAGACAGCGTGTTCTGCGTTTTCCCGTTTGTGTCCAAAGTGGTGTATCAGAAGGAGATGATAGGCGAATTGGATGCCCAAGGCAACAAATTGTCCCTGATTTTGTTGGCGGTGGCGTTGATTTTGCTGATTGTATCATTGGCGTTGATAGTGAACACTATTCGCCTGCACGTTTATTCCAAGCGCTTCAGCATCAACACCATGCAGTTGGTAGGTGCCACCCCATGGATTATCAAGGGTCCGATAGTGTGGAAAACTGTAGGTTTGGGTATGATTGCCGCCATGTTGGCATTGCTGATGGTAGCGGGAATCCTATATGCAGCTTACTATCACTTGGGTTTCTGGCTGATGCCACTTACTTGGCAGAACCTTGTGTTCCTGGCAGGCGTGGTGATTGCATCGGCGTTTGTGATAACTTTCTTCTCCGCAGTTTTCGCCGTGAACCGGTATATCCGGATGAAGACATCAGACCTGTACTTTGTTTGAGAGTTAATAGTTTACGAATATGAGATATAATTTGCCGAAACTGAATCTTATTCTGATTGCTGTATCGTTTGTGATTATTATCATTGGTTTTGCGCTGATGGTGGGCGAACCCAGTGGGGCAACGGAGTATAACCCCGACATTTTCTCAGTGCGCCGCATCACGGTGGGGCCGATGATTGCATTGTTCGGTTTTGTGATGATGATAGTGGCAATCTTGTTTAAAAAGAAAGAGAAATGAGTTGGTTAGAGGCTTTGATACTGGGTATCATCCAAGGTTTGACGGAGTTTCTTCCGGTCAGTAGCAGCGGTCATCTGACCATTGGTCAGACGTTGCTTCATGTAGAGTTTGCCGAAGGTGACATGCTGTTGTTTGATGTGCTGGTGCATGCTGCAACCGTGTTGAGTACCATAGTGGTACTATGGGCGCAGATTGCCGATTTGCTGAAAGGTACATTCACCACCCCCAAATGGAATGCAGAGAAAGAGTACGTTGCTAAAATCTGTGTATCGATGATACCTGTTTTTATTGTGGGTATGTTCTTCAAGGACTATGTGGAGCAGATTTTCGGCAGCGGTTTGCTGGTGGTGGGTATATGCCTGCTTGTGACGGCATGCCTGTTGGCGTTTGCGCAGTATGCCAAACCGCGTGAGAAGGAGAACATCTCCTGGTGGGACTCGTTCATCATCGGTGTGGGTCAGGCATGTGCGGTATTGCCGGGCTTGTCGCGTTCGGGTACGACCATTGCCACCGGTATCTTGTTAGGAAACAAGAAGGAAGAGGTGGCTCGCTTCAGTTTCCTGATGGTGTTAGTGCCCATCCTTGGCGAGTCGTTTTTGAGTATGTTGGATATACTGCAAGGCGAGGTAGTTAGTTCACTTTCGCCTGCAGCCATGGTTGTGGGCTTTGTGGCGGCCTTCTTGACGGGTTGCTTTGCCTGCAAGTTCATGATAGATATTGTCAAGAGACAGAAACTGATCTATTTCTCCATCTACTGTACGGCAGTGGGTATTTTTGCCATTGTGTATCATTTTGTTGCATAAATGGATTTTGTAGAGGGAGAAATATTTGGCATCAACAAGCCGCTGCATTGGACCTCTTTTGCCGTAGTGGGCAAACTGCGATGGTTGTTGTGCCATAAGTTGGGGATGAAAAAACTGAAGGTGGGACATACCGGTACGTTGGACCCTTTGGCAACAGGCGTTGTGGTGGTATGCACCGGCAAGAAAACCAAGCAGATAGAAGCGTTGCAGTATCATACCAAGGAGTATGTCGCTACGCTGCAGTTAGGTGCCACTACGCCCTCCTACGACTTGGAGAAACCGATAGACCAGACCTATCCGACGGCACATATTACGCGAGCTTTGATAGACGAGGTGCTCCCCCGCTTTCAGGGCGAGATTTGGCAAACGCCCCCCACTTTCTCCGCCGTGAAGATTGACGGCAAGCGTGCTTACGAGTATGCCCGCAAGGGGCAAGAGGTGGATATCAAACCCAAGTTGCTGGTGATAGACGAGTTGGAGGTGCTTCACTTCGATGCCGCTGAGATGCAATTGACAATCCGTGTGGTGTGCTCGAAAGGCACTTATATCCGAGCGCTGGCAAGGGACATCGGCGAGGCTTTGGGTTCAGGGGCGCACTTGACGGCTCTTTGCCGGACCCGTATCGGAGATACCACGCTCAATGATTGTATGACAATCGAACAATTTATTGATTATTTAGAAACCATTCCATCATCTGAGTTCGCTCGGATGGCAAACAAATAAAATTTGTACGACCGTGAACGACAGTATGAAACTTTCGCAGTTTAAGTTTAATCTGCCTCAAGAGTTATTGGCTCAGCATCCGGCTGAGTTTCGTGATGAAGCCCGTATGTTGGTGCTCCACAGAAAAACCGGAGAAATAGAGCATCGCCAAGTAAAGGATATCATTGACTATTTTGGCGATGGGGATGTGTTTATCTTCAACGATACACAGGTCTTCCCCGCACGTTTGTATGCCAACAAAGAGAAGACCAATGCGCGTATCGAGGTGTTCTTGTTGCGCGAACTGAGCAAGGAGAATCGTTATTGGGACGTGCTGGTGGATCCGGCACGCAAGATACGTATTGGTAACAAACTGTATTTCGGTGACGACGGCTCTATTGTGGCGGAGGTGATAGACAACACCACCTCCCGCGGACGTACCTTGCGTTTTCTGACAGACTATGCGCCCTCCGAGTTCAAAGAGCGCCTGTATGCCTTGGGCGAGACACCGCTGCCCAAGTACATCAAGCGCAATTACGAGAATACGGAGACCACTCCTGCCAAACGTGCCGCCCGCGATGCCGAAATCAAGCGTCAGCGTGGTGAGGACGAGGAGCGTTACCAGTCTATTTTCGCCAAGAAAATAGGTGCTGTTGCCGCTCCTGCCGCATGTCTGCATTTCTCCAAGATTTTGGTGAAGCGGATGGAAATCAAGGGTATAGACATACAGACCCTCACGTCTCATATGGGTCTGGGCAATTTCCGTGCCATTGATGTAGAGGACCTCACCAAGCACAAGGTGGATAGCGAGCAGTTTGAGATTCCTGCCGAGTTGGCGGCTGCTGTGGATAAAGCGCATGAACAAAACAAGCGCATTTGTGCTGTAGGTACCGAGGTGATGCGCGCAGTGGAGAGTGTGGTGAACACTGTAGGACAGATAACGCCGACATCTGCATGGACGAACAAATTTATCTTCCCGCCTTATCATTTCACCGTGGCGAACACTTTCTTCGTCAACCTGTATATGCCGCAATCCTCGCAACTGATAGAAGTGGCTGCTTTTGGCGGCTACGAACATGTGATGCATGCCTACAACGTGGCTGTGCATGAGAAATATCGTTTTGGCGATTACGGCGACTCCATGCTTATTGTCGATTAACTTGGATTCACTGCTTTGCACATGGATGTCAGGATTGAGAAAAGTTGGAAAGCGGTGCTGCAGCCCGAATTTGACAAGCCCTATTTCGAGTTGCTGACATCCTTTGTGCGTCATGAGTATCAGACCAAGCAATGTTTCCCGCCGGCACGACTCATTTTCAGTGCGTTCGACTTGTGCCCGTTTGACAAGGTGCGCGTAGTGATTATAGGTCAAGACCCTTACCACGACGTGGGGCAGGCGCAAGGACTATGTTTCTCGGTACCCGAAGGCGTGGCTATCCCGCCCTCACTGATGAATATCTACAAGGAGTTGGAGCACGACCTGGGCATACCTGTTCCGCATAGCGGCAATCTGCAACATTGGGCGGAGCAGGGCGTACTGCTGCTAAACGCCACTCTCACGGTAGAGGCGCACCGTCCCGGCAGTCACCAGAACAAAGGATGGGAGGAACTGACGGATGCTGCCATTGCGGCGCTCAATGCCCGACGAGAGCACTTGGTGTTCATGCTGTGGGGCGCTTATGCTAAACGCAAAGGGCAGGTGATTGACAAGCGCCGGCACTTGGTTCTGACGGCTCCACACCCCAGTCCCCTCAGTGCCTATCAGGGCTTTTTCGGCTGCGGACATTTCTCCAAAGCCAACGCATATCTTGTTCAACACGGTCAACAACCTATCGATTGGCAACCATGAAAAAACTGCTTCTTATCGACGCCTATGCGATGATTTTTCGCGCCTATTACGCTTTTATCCGTGCTCCGCGTATCAACTCGAAGGGCGAGAATACCTCGGCGGTTTACGGTTTCCTGACCACTCTGGACGAACTGAAACGCCGCTTGCAGCCAACCCATCTGGGCGTGGCTTTCGACCCGCACGGTCCCACTTTCCGGCACGAGGCGTACGAGCAGTACAAGGCGCAGCGCGAAGAGACGCCTGAGGACATCCGCAAAGCCGTGCCTGTCATCAAGCAGATTCTCGCTGCCATGCATATCCCTGCATTGGAACTGGCGGGGTTTGAGGCGGATGATGTTATCGGTACCCTTGCGGGACAAGCGGAAAGAGCCGGTTTTCAGGTGTTTATGGCTACGCCGGACAAAGACTATGGGCAGTTGGTTACCGAACATATACATATGTACCGTCCGCGGCATAACGGCGGGTTTGAGGAATTGGGTCCGAAAGAGGTGTGCGAGAAATACGGCATATCCTCCACCGCGCAAGTGGTAGATTTGCTGGGCTTGATGGGCGACGCCTCGGACAATATCCCGGGCTGCAACGGAGTGGGGGAGAAGACTGCCGTCAAACTGTTGCAACAATTCGGCTCTATCGAACAGATGCTCTCCCGCACGGCGGAAATCAAAGGCGCAATGCGTGAGAAGATTGAGTCACAGGCGGAGGCAATCCGTTTCTCCAAGTTCCTCGCCACCATCAAAACCGATGCGCCTATTACGCTGGACGAAGAGTCCTTGCTGCTGCAAGAGCCGGACATGCAGGCACTTGTGCCTATCTATACGGACCTTGAGTTCCGCTCTTTCCTGAAAAAAAATGCCGAGGCGCAGGCTCCGCAACGCGCTGTTCAGCAGCCGGACCTGTTCTCTGCTGCGCCGCAACCCGACCTCTTCTCTTCGGCTCCCGACCTCTTCTCTTCGGCTCCTGACCTGTTCTCCTCCGCGCCGGACATGTCCGTACTGAGTGACGAGGAAAAACAGCAGATCAGTATTGCCCATTACCTGCTTTCGCCCGAGTCCTCACACGACCCCGAGTACCTCTGCGCCGTCTATCATTGCCCGCCCGAGGAACTGAAGGGCAAGGTGCTTGCCGAACTCCATAAGGACGAAAGGCTCACGCGCCTCTACACCGACGTGGAACTGCCGTTGGCACCTATCTTGCAAGAGATGCACGAGGTGGGCGTGCGCTTTGACACCCGTATCCTGCATGAGGCGTCTGCCACCATGCACCGCGAACTCGATGACTTGGAGGCGGAGATACTCGCCTTGGCGGGACAGAACATCAATATCAACTCCCCCAAGCAGGTGGGCGACTTGCTTTTCGGCGACTTGCAGTTGGACCCCAAGGCAAAGAAAACCAAGGGCGGACAGTATGTCACCTCCGAAGAGGTGCTGCAAGGGCTGCGCTCCAAACACCCCATCGTGGGCAAGATTCTGGAGTACAGAGAACTGAAGAAACTGCTCTCCACCTATATCGACGTGCTCCCGTCACTTATCAATCCCCAAACAGGCAAGATACATACCACCTACAACCAGTTGGTAACGGCTACAGGGCGTCTGTCCTCCTCCAACCCCAACCTGCAAAACCTGCCTATCCGCAGCGAGCGCGGCAAGTTTATCCGTGAGGCGGTCATTCCCGATGAAGGCTGCCTGTTCCTTAGTGCCGACTATTCGCAGATAGAGTTGCGACTTATGGCACATTTCAGCGGCGACGAGCATATGCAGGAAGCGTTCCGCTCCGGACAGGATATCCATGCTGCCACTGCCGCCAAAATCTTCGGCTGCCCCCTCACTGAGGTCACCAAGGACCAGCGCCGTCGCGCCAAGACGGCTAATTTCGGTATCATTTATGGCATCTCCGCTTTTGGCTTGGCGCAGCAGTTGGACTGCTCACGCTCCGAGGCGCAGGCGCTCATCAACGACTATTTCGCCGCTTTCCCCAGCGTCATCAAGTTTATCGAGGAGAGCAAACAACGTGCCCGCCAGACCGGTTATGCCGAGACTGCCTTCGGGCGCAAGCGCTACCTGCCGGATATCCATTCGCATAACGCTACCGTACGCGCTTTTGCCGAGCGCAATGCCGTCAATGCGCCTATCCAGGGCACCGCTGCCGACATCATCAAGATTGCCATGGTGCGCATACATAACCGTATCCAAGCCGAAGGACTGCGTTCGCAGATGACCATGCAGGTGCATGACGAACTCAATTTCAATGTGCCGGTGGACGAAGTGGACCGCATGCGTGATATCGTTGTCTCCGAGATGGAGGGGGCCATGCAACTCTCCATCCCCCTTATTGCCGAGTGCGGCGTCGGGCACAACTGGCTCGAAGCACACTAACCCCCGCCTTTTTCCCCCTATGGTTCGCCACGCTAAGCGATTGTCCGCAGGAAAGCGCAGCGCAGCAGATCGTACCCCTTGTGGGTAAAAGACCTCTCCGCGGTTGCGGCAATCAACCTTAATTAATGACCAATTAATGGTTCTGTTAATGGAAATTAATGTCTAAACATGTAATTACCATATAATTTGGTCATTAATTGTCGTTATAATTCATGTCTTTTCTACGTTGCTCTTTGTTCCATTTTGTTTAACATTTTGCTTACGACCTCCTTACCCTCTCCATACCCTCTTCGAAGGGTCTCCGAAGCGTGAGCAAAATTCCGCAAGGTTGCGCAAGTTGCGCAAGTTGCGGTTTTTTTTGTGTTGATATGCGGTTATTTTTGCTCTGCATGGTCCCACATGTTTGCGCAACTTGCGCAACTTGCGCAACTTGGACGGAACGATTGCCCCCCACTAAACACCCACTTTTTTGCGCTCTTTCTTACTTTTGTGCCGCTTTTTTGCCCTAAACAGGTTAAAAAGTTTCCTTTTCTTAATAATCTATTGCCCTTATTGCCCGTTTTCTTGCGTACTTGGCAAAAAAGCAGTACCTTTGTACCGCGTTTGGTCAAGCAGTCTGTTTTTTTCTGTAGCATTTTGTGACCTGTATGCCGCATTTCTGCACGGGAATTAGTCTGTCTGTCTGCATCGCAACCAAGGTATAAAGCAGTTTATTAAAAAGTTACATATGAAAAAATTCTCTTTATTTATTTTAGCATTACTATGCCTATGCGCTAACGCATGGGCATTGGATTTATCACGCTATTCTTCTGCTCCTACTTCAGGAGAAACTTTTTATATTTACAACGTTGGACAAAAGTGCTTCTTAAGAGCAGAAACAAATAAGTTTGATTATACTTCGCCAAGTGTGTCTTGGACTATTACATCAGCAAATGATGAAGATAAATACTATATTGTTGGAAATTCAAAGTATATTTATCTCAAAAAAGATGGTACATCCTATTCTGTTGAAATGTCATCTTCTAAGCAAACGGTTCGTATTCAATCATCAGATAAAACTTCTGACGCTTACAAAATATATAGGACAAGTGATACAAAATATTTGAATTTTGATAATAATAATCTTACCCCCGCAAATAATTCTGGCGTTATGAACGATTGGATCTTCATGACCTCTGATCAATATGAAGACTATTTGGCGGACTTGCATGCAGAAGTCATCGCAAACAATGCAGAATATCTGCCTTCTACTAGTGGCTGGAATAGAATTGTTACAATGCCCTCATCCGTACAAGATTACTATTATTGTTTCGTTAGTGATAACCAACAAACTAATTTAATGCTTTCACTGCAAGATGCAGCAAATAATAAAAATGGGAATGGCAGAAAGGCTTTCTTTTATACCACTTCTATTGACCCGCTGACTAATAATGCTTATTTGTGGAGCCTTAGAGCAACGGGATCTGCAAATTATTTCACTATTCAAAACAAATCTTTGAAAGATAAATATATGTATAGCCCAGATGGAAATGAATATTTGTGTTATGCAGAGACTTATAATGACGCCAATGCTTCTCATTATGGGTTTGAAATAGTATATAGCAATGGCTCTTGGTCGATTACTAACTCCGATTATTTTTCTGGAGAGAATGTAGATGCTAAGCATATTGGACTTTGGTCACCAGAGACAGGGTATTGGAATGGTCAGGAACTTGCCGCTAATAAACAGCCATATGATGCCGGTCACTTCCAAATCTATGCCTTGAAAAAAGATGCTGCTTTTATAAATCCTAATTTCCAAGCATCTACATGGAATGATGGGTGGACAGTAACAGGATTTGGAAGCCAAACAAACGATCAATTTGGCACGAATAATGTGTACACAGAAATGTACGTTCCTTCAGGTGAGTTTGGAACTTTGGGAGACATACATCAAACACTCCGTTTACCCGCGGGTTCTTATAAGTTGAAGGCAGATATTGTTTCCCGTAATATTGAGTCGGAACTATATGCATCAGATGGTACTAATACTTATTCACTTGCATACACAGGTGAGAAGGCTTTTGGTAAGTATATCGTCTTCACGCTTACCGAAGAGAAGAATGTGAACCTGGGTTACCGAATGAAGACTACAACCCCTATAAATACTTCTACAAACGCTTGGGTTGGTGTGGATAATTTTGTATTCAGCAGTTTGAGCACCGAAGAAGTAGTTGAAATGAATAGAGCTGCCATGACTGAATATGTGAGTGCAGTCAATACTTTGAACAACAATTCTTATCCTACGGCGGTCAGTGCTACTGCCCCAGTGACCAATAATACCTATCTTACAGAGGGAGATTGGTTGAATAATGCCAACAATTACTCAATTGTGAATACGCTGACATCGGATCTCAATACGTGGTTAACTGAAAACAAGTCAATTATTGCTCCTTATCTTTACGCTCTGGCACAAGCAGATATAGCCGAACGTAGTGACTATGATGCTGCATCTGATAGAACAGCGATAAATAATGCTACCACAGTGGAGGGGGTCAATAATGCGTTGAACACTCTCCGAACCAATGCTATTAGCCATATTTCCTCGAATAAGACTGCCGGAATGGATATGTCCATCTACATGGTTAATCCGACGATTATCCAACAATCTACAATTCAGGCTATGCCTTCTGGTTGGACTGCTTATGCTCATGAGTCTGGAAATGGCAACTACTCTAAAGAACTTGCGTCGGATAGTGATCCGGCTAAAGATACCTATTTGGAATATTACAACACGACGTCCGCTTCTTTCAATGTTGATTATTACCAAGCGGTAACTCTTCCTGCAGGTACATACAGACTCTCTGCAAAAATCTTCTTTAACGGAAATGATGGTGTCGTAGCATTATATGCTTACTATGACGACCAAAGTTTCCTGTCTCCTGTCAAAGGTGGTGATGGTGGTGTGTTCAATGACTACTCATTGGATTTTGCACTATCTGCAGAAAAAACTGTCAATTTGGGTGTAAAGGTTGTCAGTACTCCAGCAAGTGGTTCTTGGATGGGAGCAGATAATTTTTCGCTGACATATATATCAGATGGAACAGGTATTGACGTGTCTGGCGCAAATAATTCGGAAAATTGGGGCTGGTGCAATAATAATGCCAATGGTTGGAGAGCAATGCAAAGTTATGATAATTATGCTGGTTATCAAATGGTGCAGTGTTATAACGATAATTCCCAAACGAAAGGGGATGTTATGACATATACTCTGACAGAATTGACTCCTGGTTTCTATACTGCCAATGTGGGATTCAATGTCCATTGTTCAAATTGGGACGGAGTCACTGTTGTTGAGGGAGCAGAGGGAACAAAGAATATAGCAGTTCTCAAACTGAATAATCAGTATTGTACATCAGCTTTGGTAAAGAATACAGGTGCGGCTACGGCTTGTCATATTGAAGAAGTAAAATATATTCAAGTACAAGCAGATGGCAATCTTGTGTTGACTGTTTCTACGCAGGCAAATGGGGCTAACTGGCTAACAGTTAGGTTAAATAGTCTCACCTATCTGGGATCTGGTTCTTACACCCTTAAAGTGGGTAGTATTGGTTGGGCTTCCCTTTGTTTACCTTTTGCTACTGAGATTCCGGAAGGAGTTACTGCCTATTATGCCCGAGTCGTGGATGCTGAGAAAGTCACCTTGTCTCCTGTTCGTAATGAAAGTATTGCAGCAAATGAACCGGTTATAATACAAGCAGAACCGGGAGAATATACTTTCAATATTACCAATAGCAGTCCAAGTGCAATTGCAGAAAACTTGTTTAGTGGCACTACGGCTTATAAGAATGATTTTGCAACTAATTCAGTATATGTTCTGTCCAGTTCAAATGGTAATCCTTGTTTTGCACCGTTGATTAAGCAAAGTGGCGATGCTCTTGCTTTCGATTATGCTTTCTTGGGTGCTTACAAGGCGTACTTGCCCATTCCGCAAGGGAACAATGCTGCTTCACGCATATCTTTTGTTATAAGTGAGGAAAATACAGCAACAAGTGTTCAAAACATTAAGGGTGCTGATTCTGTTCAAAAAATAGTCCGTGATGGACAACTCCTTATTATTCGAGGTTCGGAAATCTATGATGTAACAGGGCGCCGCATACAATAACCATTAGTAACCATTAATTAGTAACGAATATGAAAAAACAATATAATAGCGTTCGATTTGATTTTATCGCTCTTAAGAAATTGGATATTATCTGTGGGTCAACTGACTTCTCTATTAGTTCAACTGGGGTGACAGGAGATGATGCTCTTGCTCCTTCCCGCGGATTCAGTCCGTACGAGGAATATTAATCAGTTTCTTTATTATTCTCATCTCCAAAGGCAAACTTCACGGTTTGCCTTTGGTGTTTTATAGAAAGCAATTGCACCTTTTCATATTCAAAAATGCCTAAATCTGCTTTTTTCTTGCTTTTTCTGTTATTTTTCTGCTGTTTCCCTTGCAAATGTCAGAAAAAAGCAGTACCTTTGCAGTCCAATTCGAATTGTACAAGTGTATATCTATTTTTTTATACTCTATATAGCAGCGCTTT
>CAMOMF010000018.1 GCA_946619625.1 uncultured Bacteroidales bacterium | reverse complement strand
TTCGATGAACTAACCTTCGAACGTATTATTGATATCATCGAGTTGGAGCACCCTAACGGCATGATTGTTTCCACGGGCGGACAGATACCTAGCAACTTGGCAATGAAGTTGGACGGCCAACATGTACCCATACTCGGCACATCCGCCAAGAGTATCGACAACGCCGAGGACCGCGACAAGTTCTCCGCCATGCTCGACCGTATTGGGGTGGACCAGCCCGAGTGGAGTGCACTCACATCCATGGACGATGTTGAGACGTTTGTGAACAGGGTGGGATACCCCGTTTTGGTTCGTCCGTCCTATGTGTTATCCGGTGCGGCGATGAACGTATGCTCCAATGCCGAACACCTGCACCGCTTTCTCGAACTTGCAGCCAAAGTGTCGAAAGAACATCCGGTGGTAATCTCCAAATTCATGACCAACACCAAAGAGGTGGAGATGGACGCTGTGGCACGTAATGGAGAGATTATAGCATACGCCATTTCCGAACATGTCGAGTTTGCCGGCGTGCACTCCGGCGACGCTACTATCATGTTCCCCGCGCAGAAACTGTATGTGGAGACGGTGCGACGTATCAAGCGTATTTCCGGGCAGATTGCACGCGAACTGAATATCTCAGGACCATTCAATATCCAATATCTTGCCCGCGAGAACGAGATTAAAGTGATTGAATGCAACCTGCGCGCCTCGCGGTCGTTCCCTTTTGTGAGCAAGGTGCTCAAAATTAACCTCATCGACATTGCCACCCGCATTATGTTGGGGCTGCCGGTGGATAAACCGCACAAGTCACTATTTGACTTCGATTACGTGGGTGTCAAAGCCTCGCAGTTTTCCTTCAACCGACTGCAAAACGCTGACCCGATATTGGGTGTGGACATGGCTTCTACGGGCGAGGTGGGATGTCTCGGCGAGGATGCCAACTGTGCACTTCTCAAGGCGATGTTATCTGTCGGGATGCGTATCCCCAACAAGAATATCCTGTTCGCTATTGGCGGACCGAAACAGCGGGCGCACATGCTGGACACCATCAAAAGGCTCGTGGCGCACGGCTACACCATCTATGCAACAGGAGGCACCAGCGACTACCTTAACAGCCTCGGGGTGCCGAACATCCGTGTCTATAAAAACGAACACGTCGATGAGAATGGACAACTCAAGCAGCCTATTGTTGCCGATCTCATGCACAATAAAAAGATTGAACTCTTTGTCGGCATACCGGTGGACACGTTGGCTGACCCCGTGCACGACAGCTATTATCGCATGCGTCGAACGGCTGTAGACCTGAACATCCCGCTCATCACCAACGCGCGCCTTGCCGAGGCGTTCATCAATGCTTTTCTTGATGTGCCAATCGATACCCTCGCCATCAAAGAGTGGAGTGAATACAAATAATTGAAAATTCTTTACCCACAAGGGGTATGATTACTTCGTGTGGTCCAATCGTAAATCGTCAAATTGTAAATACAATGATGAAAGCATTAACTAAAACCAATTTTTCTTTCCCGGGGCAAACCAATGTCTATCACGGAAAAGTGCGTGATGTCTATTTCATTGGTGACGACCTCCTCTGTATGGTAGCCACAGATCGCATCTCCGCATTCGATGTCATCCTGCCCGAGGGTATCCCCTACAAGGGGCAGATTCTGAACCAGATTGCCGCGAAGTTCCTGAATGCTACGCGCGACATTGTGCCCAACTGGCTTTTAGCCACTCCTGACCCTATGGTGTCTGTCGG
Source organism: uncultured Bacteroidales bacterium (assembly GCA_946619625.1). Taxonomy (GTDB): domain Bacteria; phylum Bacteroidota; class Bacteroidia; order Bacteroidales; family Paludibacteraceae; genus Colicola. The sequence continues at coordinate 1,896 of CAMOMF010000018.1, read as the reverse complement.
CTATCGTTGTCAGGGATATCCTGTGGAGATGATTGTACGCGGCTACCTCTGTGGTTCGGCTTGGCGTGCATATAAAAGCGGGGCCCGCGAGATTTGCGGGGTGCGTCTGCCTGATGGCATGAAGGAAAACCAGAAATTCCCGACACCCATCATCACCCCCACCACCAAGGCGGAGATTGGCACACACGATGAGGATATCTCGCGCGAAGAAATCATTGCGCGCGGACTCGTGCCGGAAAAAGAGTACGAACAAATTGAGCACTACGCCCTCGCACTCTTTGCTCGTGGGCAAGAAATAGCCGCCGAGCATGGTCTGATTCTCGTAGACACCAAGTACGAGTTTGGAACACATAACGGTCAAATAATGCTCATGGACGAAGTACACACGCCCGACTCAAGCCGCTATTTCTATGCAGACGGGTATGAAGAGCGTTTCCGTAAAGGACAGCCACAACGTCAATTGTCCAAAGAGTTTGTGCGGGAATGGTTGATGTCAAACGGATTTCAGGGTAAAGAGGGCCAACAGGTGCCACCTATGACGCCGCTTATCGTTCAGGATATCACCGACCGGTATATTGAACTGTTTGTAGGCATAACGGGTGATGTGTTTGTGCGCGAACAAACTGCAGACCTCGCCTCACGCATCGAGAAAAACGTCCTCTCTTTCCTCCGCTCACACAATGGACAATTAATAGTTAAATAGTAAATTGTAAAATCGTCAATATCCATGGCTGGTTTTTTCGGTTCCATCTCTACCTCACCATGCATCAACGATGTCTTCTATGGCACGGATTATCACTCCCATTTGGGCAGTCGTCGCGCCGGTATGGCAACATTCGATGCTACCACTGGCAATTTCCGCCGCGTCATACACTCTATTTCGCAAACACCATTCCGAACGAAGATGGAGAACGAATTGCCCAAATTCCTCGGAAACAGTGGTATTGGCATCATCTCCGACACTGATGCACAACCACTGCTGTTCAACTCCCACCTCGGACGTTTTGCGCTCTCCACCGTGGGCAAAATAGCCAACTTGGAAGAACTGGCAAACGAAGCGCTTGAGCACAACATGCACCTTTCGGAATTCTCCTCCGGAAAGGTCAATCCCACCGAACTGGTAGGACTGATGATTATACAGAAAGGGACTCTGACAGAGGGCATACGCCATGCCCAGCAGAAAATCAGAGGTTCGCTGTCGCTACTATTGCTCACTGAAGACGGCATAGTCTGTGCTCGCGATCCGTGGGGACGCACCCCCGTTATCCTCGGAAAACGTGAAGACGCTTTTTGTGCTGCCACCGAAAGCTCTGCTTTTCACAATCTCGGATACGATGCTGTACGCGATCTCGGTCCGGGAGAGATAGTCCGCTTGCGTGCTGACGGGGTGGAAGTGCTCGCAGACCCTCTCCCCGACCACATGCAGATATGCTCGTTCCTGTGGATATACTATGGTTTCCCCACCTCCACCTACGAGGGACGCAATGTCGAGGAGGTGCGCAACTACATCGGCAAAGCGATGGGGCGTGAGGACGACACCGAGGTGGATTGTTGTTGCGGGGTACCTGACTCTGGAATCGGGATGGCAATTGGTTATTCCGAGGGACATAAAGTGCCTTACCGCCGTGCCATTACCAAATATACTCCTACATGGTCGCGCTCCTTTATGCCCGCCAATCAAAGTATGCGCGATATGGTGGCAAAAATGAAACTGATTCAGAACAACGCGATACTGCGTGACAGGCGTATTCTGCTTTGCGATGACTCCATTGTCAGGGGTACGCAACTGCACGATCATACTCGTTACTTGAAAGAGGGTGGAGCGAAGGAAATCCACATGCGTACCGCTTGTCCGCCACTGATATTCTCCTGCCCCTTCATCAATTTCTCGGAGTC
>CAMOMF010000017.1 GCA_946619625.1 uncultured Bacteroidales bacterium | reverse complement strand
CTCTCTGTCGATTTGTCTTTTCCTAAATTTAGTAGACAGTTTTTTGTTTAGTTTCCTACGCCAGTAGACATTCGTCCAAAAATCCCTTTCAAAATTTCCCGCTTTTTTCGTTTCTCACTTTTCTACACCAACTTCAAAACTGAGTAATACCATTGTAATACCATTGTAATACCATTGTAATACCATTCTTGTACCATTCCCATTCCACCTCCACTGCAAAAAAATGCCATTTTTTCACTTTTTTCAAAAATTCCTTGCATATATCAGAAAAAAGTATTAACTTTGCACCCGCATTGCTGTGTAGCATCGGCTAACGTGTCTTACCCACAGCCTGTAATATCGATAAAAATAACTAAAACAAAATATATGAAACGCTTTTTTCTCAGTTTGATTTTTTGCGCTGCAGGGATAGCCCTCTCTGCGCAGGATAGTGCTCCCGTACTGCCCTTGGATAGTAACGTACGTGTAGGGCACTTACCCAATGGTTTGACCTATTACATCCGTCATAATGAAATGCCCAAAGAGCGCTGCGAGTTCCACATCGCGCAGGCGGTTGGAGCGATCTTGGAGGAAGACCACCAGAATGGACTCGCGCACTTCCTCGAGCACATGTGTTTCAACGGCACAGAGCATTTCGAGGGCAAGGGGATTATCAACTACTTCGAGTCCGTCGGCGTCAATTTTGGCGGAAATATCAACGCCTACACGTCTTTGGACAGAACCGTTTACCGCCTTAGTGATGTACCCACCTACCGTGAGGGGATTATCGACAGCGCCCTCCTCGTCATGCACGATTGGAGTTGCGCGGTCAGTCTCCTTCCCGAGGAGATTGACGCTGAGCGTGGGGTCATCCGGGAGGAATGGCGTACAGGACGCACGGCAGCGCGGCGCATGTGGAAAAAGAGCAACGAACTCATGTACCCGGGCAGCCAGTATGCCAAGCGCGACGTGATTGGTGACACGGCGGTTATCAACAACTTCAGTTACGATGCACTCCGTGCCTACTACAAGCAGTGGTACGGTCCCGACTTGCAGGCAATCATCGTGGTCGGCGACATCGACGTGGATGCCATCGAGGCAAAAATTCAAGCCTTGTGGAAAGATGTGCCGGAGCGTGCCAACCGCGGAGTACGCCCCTACTACGGAATCGGGGACAACGTTGAACCTATCGTGGCTATCGTTACCGACCCCGAAGCGCAGTCCAGCAACATACGTGTCATCTTCAAGCACGAACCACTGCCCGATGCCGTCAAGGGCACCGTACAGGGATACATCCGCAGTCAAATCCTCGACAACCTGATTTACTCCATCCTCGGCGAACGTCTCCAGGAGATTTCCATGCGTCCCGACGCACCGATCATGGGCGGCGTGATGGCGTACACCGACTTGGTGCCCACACGCGACGGATTCTACACCAGCGTGTCTGCCAAGGAGGGACAGGAAAAAGCCGCATTCTCTCTGTTAGTAGAGCAGATTGAGAAAATGCGCCGATACGGTTTCACTCAAGACGAACTCGAACGCGCCAAAACCGAGATGCTCAACAGTTACGAAAAGAGTTACAACGAGCGCAACACTACACGCAACATCAGTTATGTGAACGAGTATATCGCCAACTTCTTGGAACACTCGCCCATCCCGGGGATTCGCTGGGAGTATGATTTTGTGAAAGCCACCCTTCCGTACATTACCACGGACATACTGAACCAACTGGCAGCAACCTACGTAACGGCTGACAATGTCATTGTTAATATCCAGGCCCCCGAAAAAGATGCCGTCGCACCCCCTTCACAAGCCGAGATTGTCGCCGCACTCCACGCCATGCCGGACCTTGCCATCGACAAGCCCGTGGAAGCAGCCGTGGACAGCCGTTTGGTGAAAGACAATATCAAGGCGGGCAAAATTGCCAAACGCCGTGCCCTGTCTGATTTGGGCGCCACTGAGTGGACACTGAAAAACGGAGTGCGCGTGGTCATCAAACAGACCGATTTCAAGCAGGACGAGATTGTTATGTCTGCCTTCTCGTGGGGAGGCGAATCGCTTGTCAAGACAGAGGACCTCATGTCCTCAGGACTGGCAACTATAGCCATCGACTTCATGGGACTCGGTGACTACAGCTCCACCGACCTGCAGAAAGCACTCAGCGGAAAAACCGTTCGATGCAGCACCTCCATCAACGAGACCAATGAAAGCCTGTCTGGCAGCAGTTCTATGAAAGATTTCGAAACGCTGCTGCAGTTAGTATATCTGAATTTCACTGCACCCAGGCGTGATGACGAGGCATATCAAACCCTCATCAACATGCTGAGCAATCAGTTGCGCAACCGCAGTACAAACCCCAAGGCGGTATTCAGCGACTCAGTACAACTCACCGGCACAGACCATTCGCCACGCACCCTTCTGTTCAATGAAGAGAACCTCAAGAAAGCCGACTTGGACAAAATCATGCAGATTTACCGTGAGCGTTTCGGCAACGCGGCAGACTTCACCTTCTTCTTTGTCGGAAACATCAACCCCGATGACAAGGAGACGCAACGACTCATCTGCACCTATCTCGGCGGACTGAAAACACAAAAGAGGCAAACCGAGCATTTCGTCGATAACGGTATACGTGCACCAAAAGGCAGAGTGCTGAACTATTTCAGCCGACCGATGGAAACGACCACGGCATCAAACCGCATACAGTACACCTCCTACGACTTCAATTACTCACTTGCCAACGCAATGAACATGGAGATAATTGGGCGTATCCTCAGCACACGCTACCTGGAGTCCGTTCGCGAACGCGAGGGCGGCAGTTACGGTGTGGGCACCTACGGCTATTTCCAAGCCAACCCCGTTCCCGAAGCAGGACTGATCATGCAGTTTGACACCGACCCCGACAAGCAAGTACGACTCATGGAAATTATCCACGAAGAAGTACAGACCATCATTCAGAACGGACCCCTTCCGGGTGACCTGCAGAAAGAAAAAGAGTCCATGCTCAAAGACCTGCAGGAAGACCTCGAAAAGAACTATTGGTGGGCAAAAACCATGGAGATTTACTACAAGTTAGGCGTTAACCGCGCCAAGGAGTACCGCCCCGTCGTGGAGAACATCACCGCCGAGTCTGTGCAGCAAACCCTGAAGAAACTGGTGGACAGCGGCAACATGTTCGAGGTCGTAATGCTGCCCGAGTAAGTTGACACTTGGCAATTGACACTTGATAATTGAAAGTTAAAACGAACATAGGAATAATCGCACTGGTCGGACTGATTGGTCTGGCGGGATCGCTGTTGTCGGCACAGGATCGGAACCCCTACTCTGTGCACCACTACAGCGTAACGGACGGGTTGTCCCAGAACACCGTCATGTCCATCCTCCAAGACAAAGACGGTTTCATGTGGTTTGGTACATGGGACGGCTTGAACCGCTTTGACGGGTACGAATTCAAAACTTACAAGCCCTCTTTCTACGGCGAAACACTCTCATCCAACCGGATTGACGCACTCTACGAGGACAGTCTGGGCTATCTGTGGATGCGCGCATACAGCGGCACGTTCTACCGGCTGAACAAACATACCGAGCAGATTCTCGCCACGAACATCCTCGACACCCGTTTCAACAACAACCGCCCCATGGAGCGGCTCCTCTTGGAAACACGCAAAGGGGACATCTGGCTCGCTGGCGGCAACAACCTGTTGCATGTGTCCGAGCAGGACGGCACCTTTACGGACCAAACAGAGCAGACACTCTACACCTTCTATGGGAACATCAACTGTCTGTTTCATACCGGTAGCAGCACTGTCTGGGCGGGTACCACCAAGGGATTGGAGGCGGTACGCGAGGACGGAAAGAGCAGTTTCCTGCCAGGAGAAACCGATGCGGACAACTGTCTGCTTTCGGGATGCTCCGACGACAAGTTCCTGTGGTTTGGCTCGGAAAGCGGCAAGTTGTGGCGGTTCTCTCCGCGAGGACAACGATTCGATGCCATCGACATCGGCGTACATTCGCCCATCACTTACATCCATTCGGCTGACCCGGGGTCGTTGGTGATTCTTACCGAAAACGACGGCTTTGTTTGGTACGACAAGCGCAATGGGAACACCTTCGTTTACAACACTCGGAACACGCCCCTGCTGCATAGCAACCTGTTCTACGATTTATACGTGGACTCGCACGGGTTTGTGTGGTTGGCAAACGAGGAAAAAGGAGTGTTGCGCTACAGCCCATGGACCAAGGAACTCGTGCGCTACACCGCACCCATTGACGAACGATACGACAACCTCCTCACACGCAACTTTATCGCCTTTGAAGACAAACACGGCGGCGTCTGGATAAACCCTCAGGGAGGAGGATTCTCCTTCTACAACGTCGAGACGGACTGCCTCGAAGACCGTTTGGGCGGCGTGACCAACATGATACACTCTGCCTATATGGACACCCATGGCACGATGTGGCTGGGCACCTACGACTTGGGATTGGACCGTATCCGACCCGTACCGCATGCGTTTCAGTTGTACGACTTGCGCCAAGACATGCATCATTCGGGCGAACTGCGGGCAATGGTTCAGTTGAAAGACAGTTCACTGGTATTGGCAACGAAAGATCGGCGCGTGCGGCTGTTCGACCCGAACATGCAATACTTGTCCACCCTGCCGGTGAACGCCCTTGTGTATTGTATGCGGGAGCAAGCCGACGGCAGCCTGTGGATGGGCACCAAAGGGGACGGACTCTTCCTGCTTAACGGACAGACCACACAGCAATACAAGTACGACGGACAGCCTTATTCGTTGCTCCATAACGATGTGTATGACCTCTGTTTCGGACCGGATAGTACACTGTATGTGGCTACCTTCGGCGGTGGAGTGAATATTTTTCGCAACGGACGTTTTATCCATCAGGAGAACGACTGGACCACCTACCCCCAGCGGTTCGGCTCAAAGGTGCGGCAACTGCTGTTTGTGAACGACACCATCCTTTTTGCCGCCACCACTACCGGTGTCTTACGTATCAACACCCGCACACTGAATACATGGCAGACACCCTACTTCGACATTCGGGCACTGCATCGTTCCGCCGACGGACACCTCTGGATTGGCACTTTCGGCGGAGGACTTATAGAGGTGATTGACCCCTTGGCAGAGAACCTCTTTGCTGAGAACAACGTGAACATTTACAACCTCCGGAACGGATTGGTGTCGGATATCATCCTCGCCATTGCGGACGACCCCACCACCAACGATATATGGTTCAGCTACGAGGACGGTCTCTCTCACCTCAGTATGGACTCCCGAACCTTCCAGAACTTCTCTGCTTTGGAGGGCGAAAAAGGAGCGGTATTCGGCGAAGCCGAGAGCCTGGTGATGAACGATGGCAATCTGCTGTTTGGCTACTCCTTTGGCGCATGCAAGTTCGACCCCGCACGTATCATTCACACCGACGATGTCCCGCGTATCCAGTTCACCAATTTCTTGGTGTTCAACCAACCGGTGTTGCCCTCTAAGGACGGACCCATACAGGACGCCATCTGCTATGCGCCGGATATCACGCTTGGGCACGCACAGTCTGTTTTCTCCATCGAATATGCCGCCTTGGCATTCCCCGGCGAAACGGACGATGTTCAGTATGCCTACAAGTTGGATGGGGTGGATACCGACTGGAACAAAGTGGGTACTTTGCGGCGCGCCACATACACCAAACTGAACAAGGGAAACTACACTTTCCGGGTCCGTTCCACCAATACCGCGGGGGTATGGGTGGACAACGAACGCACCCTTCATATCCATGTACACGCACCTTTCTGGCTGACAGGATGGGCATTCCTCCTTTACGCCTTGGTGCTGGCAGCCATTGCGTTGGCGTTATACGAGACCATGCTCATCGTCACACGCCTGCGCCAGGAAGTGGAGGTGGAACAGAAAGTCACGGAAATCAAACTCCGTTTCTTCACCAACATCTCACACGAACTGCGTACACCGCTCACCCTTATTGCCGGACCGGTGGAACATATCCTCAAGAACGAGAAAATCTCTCCCGCCGTACGAAGCCAGTTGGAGATTGTGGACTCCAACTCCGCCCGTATGTTGCGCCTTATAAACCAAATACTCGACTTCCGGAAGATACAGAACCACCAGATGCGCCTCAAGATTCAGCAGTTCGACCTCAAACAGCAAATCTCCGATACATGCGCCAATTTCAACAAAGAGGCGGCTGACAAACATATACGGTTCACCATCGAGAACGAATTGGAGGACACCCTCGTTTGGCTCGACCGCGAGAAAACCGATACTATTATCTATAATCTGCTCTCCAACGCCTTCAAATATACCGAAGAGGGCAGTATCACCGTGCGTATAGGTCAGCGGGAAAACTACATCACCATTGCGGTGGCAGATACCGGCATGGGCATTCCCAAGGACAAACGAGGTGTTCTGTTCGAACGCTTTGCCTCACAAAACGAGATTCACTCCGCCCTCAACAAAACCGGCACCGGTATCGGACTGAACCTCGTCAAGGAATTGGTGGATCTGCAGCACGGTTTTATCGAGGTGGAATCCGAGCCGGGCAAAGGTTCTACGTTCACCGTACTGTTCCCCAAAGGCAAAGAGCATTTCGGCAATGATGTCACCGAGATGGTGGTGGATGACACTGCCGTTGCCGGCGAACAGACACCGGCCGTCAAGGGCAAAGGCATCGAACTCAAGCCTGTCACCGACAGCCGTTATGACGTACTCGTTGTGGACGACAATGAGGATATGTGCCGTTTCTTGCGCAGTTTCCTCACCCCGCTCTACAGCGTACGCGAGGCGGTGGACGGCATGGATGCCTTGGAGAAAATTAAGCAGCAAATGCCGGATATGATCATCAGCGACCTCATGATGCCTAACATGGACGGCTTACAGTTGACCGACCGCCTGAAGAACGACCCCTCCACTTCGCATATACCGGTCATCCTGCTGACCGCCAAGTCCGCTATCGAAAGCCGCCTGGAGGCACTCAAGTACGGAGCCGACGACTATATTACCAAGCCCTTCTCGCCCGAGTACCTCATGGCACGTATCGAGAATGTACTCAATCAGCGCAAGAAACTCCAAGAAACCTATCGCGCCCAACTCTTGGCGTTGCAGCCGCAACAAGTCAAAGAGGATACTCCCGACGAGACATTCTTGGCACACCTGCTCGATTACATGGAGCACAACATGGACAACAGCGACCTTACCGTTGACGACTTGGTGCGCGAAATGACCCTCGGGCGTACGGTCTTCTTCAACAAACTGAAGAGTCTGACAGGATTGTCACCGGTCGAGTTTATCCGCGAAGTACGTATCAAGCGTGCGGCGCAGTTGCTCGAGTCGGGACGATACAACGTAACCGAAATCACCTACATGGTGGGGATGAATGATTCACGCTACTTCGCCAAGTGTTTCAAAAACGCATATGGTGTAACTCCCACCGAGTACCGCAAATCACTCATTAAAAACGAGGAAAAACAAGCAAATGAATAAACGATGGCTATATATATTGTGCATGGTATGCCTGATGGCTGTCACCGCTTGTCGCCGCGTAAGACCTCAAGGTGCCGCCAACAGGACAGAACCCGACTCAACCGCCCTCGCGTTGATGGAAATGAATTTCCGCCTTGCCACCGAGGCAGACCACAAACTGGTGGAAAGGGTACAACAGGAGAATCTGCCTTACGTGCTCGATATCTCCAATTTCTGGTACTATCGGGAGGCACCTACTGACGGACGCGAGGTGAAAAACGGAATGCACGTGGTATATACTGCCACCATTCGCAATCTGGACACCAACGCACTCATTGAGGAGGTAGAGGAGGAAATCGAAGTGGGCAAAAGGGCGACCCTGCGCGCCATTGACATCTGTCTGCCCCTCATGCGCGAAGGAGAAACGTTCCGCCTGCTTGCACCTTATTATAACGCATACGGGCGCGATGGCAACGAACAAGTGCCGCCGCTAACCAATGTATCCATACTACTGACAGTAAATAACATCACCAAAATATGACAAAACGATTTCTACATTTCATGCTGCTGGCTGCAGTAGTGCTGACCGGAGTCTCCTGTACTTCTGCCACTGCTTATTCCACGCAACTTAAGAACGAAAAAAAACTTATTGCCGACTACATCAAGCGCAATAATATTACCATCATTTATGAAGAACCTCCCTACGACCAGTGGAAACCCAATGAGTACTTGGAAATAGCCGACTACTGTTATTTCAACCTCACCCAAATGGGCGACACTTCCACCAAACCGCTCGAGGACAACAGCAGTGTACAACTGCGTTACCGGCGTTATACGCTCAATGTCAATGCCGACACCTTGTCCTACTGGACCAGCAACGACGCATCGCATCCTATCGAGTTCCACTACAATATCACCAGTGCTGCGGCTTGTAGCGCTTGGCATCTTGCCTTGGCACGCATGAAGTACTCCGGAGCCGAGGGAAAACTCATTTGCCCTTCCAAATTGGGCTTCACCGAAGACGCCACCAGCGTCACACCTTACGGCTACGACCTCAAGTTCAAAATCCGCAGGTTCTGAAAATAAGAAAATAAGAAAATAAATGATTAAATTGTAAATTGTTAAATCGTAAATAATATGTCTTTAGTAAAATCTATTTCCGGTATTCGCGGAACCATTGGCGGACCGGTTGGTGACGGGCTCAATCCCGTGGATATCGTACGTTTCACCGCTGCATATGCAACCCAACGCAGGCGTATGCTGCCGGATAACAACACCATCGTAGTGGGCCGTGACGCCCGTATTTCCGGGCAAATGGTGGATTTCCTGGTTAGCGGCACCTTGCTCGGCATGGGTTACAATGTCGTGAATATCGGTTTGGCTACTACCCCCACCACCGAACTGGCAGTGGTCGGCGAGAAAGCCGCTGGGGGTATTATACTCACCGCCAGCCATAACCCCAAACAGTGGAACGCACTCAAACTCCTCAACCATCGCGGTATGTTCCTTACCGATGCCGAGGGCAAGGAGGTGCTTGCCATCGCTGAAAAAGAGGACTTTGTTTTTGCCGATGTGGACGCACTTGGCACTATCTCATACAAGGACTACCTGCCCTATCATATCAACAATGTGCTGGGACTGAAACTGGTGGACAAAGCCGCCATCGAAAAAGCCAATTTCACCGTGGCTATCGACTGCGTCAATTCGGTCGGAGGACTCGCCATCCCTGCCATCCTCAAGGCACTGGGGGTAAAGAATATCATCGCCCTCAACTGCACTCCCGATGGTCATTTCCCGCACAACCCCGAACCGCTGCCACAGAACCTCACCGAGATATGCAACCTCCTCAAGCAAGGTAAGGCGGATGTCGGATTTGTGGTCGATCCCGACGTGGACAGGCTCGCGTTTATCTGCGAAAACGGCGATTGGTTCGGCGAAGAGTACACCTTGGTCTCTGTCGCTGACTACGTACTCTCCCACACGCCGGGGGCCACTTGCTCCAACCTATCTTCATCACGCGCGCTGAAAGACATTACCGAGCGCCACGGCTGCGTTTATAGTTCGTCCAAAGTGGGCGAAGTGAACGTCACCACCGAGATGGAACGTGTAGGGGCGGTCATCGGTGGAGAGGGCAATGGAGGCGTCATTTACCCCGCCTCCCACTACGGACGCGATGCACTCGTTGGCATTGCGCTGTTCCTTTCACACCTCGCACACAAGGGCTGCAAAGTCAGCGAGTTGCGCAAAGAGTACCCCGATTACTCTATCTCCAAGAACCGTATCGACCTCACACCCGAACTGGATGTGGACGCCATCCTTGTTGCACTGAAAGGCATCTACAAAATGTACGATGTGGACGACCGCGACGGCGTGAAAATCAATTTCCCGCAAGGATGGGTGCTCCTGCGCAAGTCCAACACCGAGCCAATCCTGCGTGTGTATAGCGAGGCACCCACCATGGAACAGGCGGACAAGTTCGCACAAGCGGTCATTGCCGAAGTCAAACGTATTGCCGGACTTGCATGAACATTCTGATTACCAACGACGATGGATGGGGCAGTAAGGGCATACTGGCACTCGTGGAGGTGATGCGACGATTGGGAGACGTCACGGTCGTGGCTCCGGATGGACCGCGCAGCGGACAGTCCAATGCCATCACCGTGCTCCAACCTCTACGACTGAAAAAAATCATTGAGGAGCCGGGACTCACGGTGTACCTGTCCAACGGTACACCCACCGACTGCGTCAAACTGGCGGTACACAGGCTCTTTGCGGATAAACAGCTCGACTTGGTCGTGTCCGGCATCAATCATGGCGACAACGGAATGGTCAATGTCATCTACAGCGGTACGATGGGGGCGGTCTTCGAGGGCTGTGCACGCGGAATAACCTCGATAGGGTTCTCTATCTGCGACCACAACCCCAACGCCGACTTCTCCTTCTTCCAGCCACATGTTGAGGAACTGACACGGCGTATATTGACGCTCCCTAAACGGGATTGGCAGTGTTGGAACATCAACTGCCCGATTGGACCCGTCAAGGGCACCAAGCTCACCCGTCATTGCCACGGTTATTGGGACAAAGAGTTCCAGACGTACAAAGACCCCACGGGTGCCGAGTTCTTTATGCTCACCGGAGCTTTTGTCAACACCGAACCCGATGCACCCGACACCGACCAATATGCCAATGCACACGGCTACATTTCCGTCACGCCTACTACGATTGACATGACCGACAAACAATGGACCGATTCGATTTATACTGGCTTGGAATACTGATCGGATTGGCTGCACCCGCCCTCTTCGGATGGGCGTACATCGAGCAGTTTCATCTGTGGAACGCCCTCAAAGCGTTTCACTTTGAAACCAATGCCATTCTGAGCAAACTATGCATTGTGGCGGTCTTTCCGGATATGGCAATGCTTTTCCTTTTCTACGCGCTCGACACATGGAAACTGGCAAAGGGCGTCATGTTGGGGGCTTTGCCTTATGTCATTGCGGCGATAATGTTCAGTGTCTAAGACCCTATAACGAAAAATGAAGTATTTTATCTTGGCAGGCGAAGCCTCGGGCGACCAACATGCAGCTGATTTGATGCATGCGCTCTTGGCATTGGACACCCGGGCATGTTTTGCAGGCTTGGGCGGCGACCGTATGCGCGAAGCGGGCTGCAACCTCTACCAGGATTACCGCCATATGGCGTTCATGGGCTTCGAGGCGGTGGCGCGCAATTTAGGACAAGTAAGACGCAATTTCCGGATTGCCGAGCAGGCTTTGCGGCAAGAGCGTCCCGATGTGATTGTCCTGATCGACTACCCCTCTTTCAACCTCCGCATCGCCGCTTTCGCCAAGAAACACTTGCCTAACACGCCGGTCATCTACTACATCCCGCCGAAAGTGTGGGCGTGGAAACGGTACCGTATTCACCGCATCGCCGCCTTGTCCGATGCTGTGTTGGGTATTTTCCCATTTGAGCCGGATTTCTACAAGCAGTTTGGTTACCAATGCACCTATGTGGGCAATCCCACCATGGACCAAATCCGACGCTTCCGGCAAGCGCATCCCGCCCTCTCCAACGACCGGCAACGGTATATCGCCATTCTGCCGGGCTCCCGACCATCCGAGGTCTCACACTGCCTGCCCAAAATGCTCGAAGCCGCACAACGGTTCCCCGATTTCGCCGTACGGGTCGCCGCCGCACCGGGGTTGGACGACCGGTTCTATAGTCGGTGGCTGCCCGCGGACGTACCTCTGGTGCGCGACACCTATGCGCTACTCTCCCACGCCTACGCCGCCATCGTCAACTCCGGCACGGCGACACTCGAAACGGCACTGCTCGGCTGCCCCCAGGTCGCGGTCTATCACGTCGGCTGCCCGCACATCTTCTCCCTCTTCTGGCGCTTGTTCTTCAAGATGCGGCTATTCACCCTACCCAATATCATCCTCGGACGGGAGGCAATCAGCGAGAAACTGGCACTGCACTTCACCGTTGACGAGGTGGCGGACGAACTCTCACGACTCTTGTATGACGACTCCCACCGCAGTAGGCTCCTCGATGACTATGACCGCATTGCGCAGGTCCTTGGCGACACGCCGGCACCCCTCAACGCCGCCAAAATAATATCCAATTTGGTAAATGTGAAATTGATAAAATAGTAAATTGTCAAATAGTAAATAAATTCATGTCTCTACTATTATTATATTTGCTTTCTGCCATGGCGGTCTCGTTCCTTTGTTCGGTCCTCGAGGCTACACTCATGTCCACCACTATCTCTTACTTGCAAATGCGAGAGGACAGCGGTGACAAATGGGCGGCTTTGCTACACCGCTACAAACAGGACCCTGACAAAGCGCTCGCGGCAATACTCTCACTCAACACCATTGCCAACACCATAGGCGCGGCGGGAGTGGGCAAACAGGCAACAATCGTCTTCGGAAGCGCCTGGTTCGGACTCGTCTCTATCGTCACCACCATCCTCATTCTGGTCTTCTCCGAGATAATACCCAAAACCATTGGTACCAGTTATTGGCGACACCTCACTCCCTTTGCCGCCCGGACGCTCAGGGCACTCATCTTCATCCTTTATCCCATCGTCTGGTGTGTGGAGCGACTCACCAACCACATCACACCCGAAGGGGCCGATGAAGAGGTGTCCTACTCGCGCGAAGAACTATCCGCCATGGCGAATGTGGGCGAAGAAGAGGGCGAACTGGAAAAGAGCGAGAACAAAATCATACAGAATATCATCAAGTTGGACGACATCAAGGCATACGATGTCATGACTCCCCGCGTCGTGGCGGCAATCGCCTCCGAGAATATGACCCTCCGCGATTTCTATCGTGACGACAACTACGACCATTTCTCACGTATTCCCGTCTACGCCGACTCCCGCGAGTTCATCACGGGGTATATCCTCCGCTCCGACGCACTCGAACTGCTGGCGGAGGACAAGTTCAACATGCTCCTCAAGGACATCAAGCGACCACTGCCGTATTTCAACGAGGAGACCTCGCTACCGGACATCTGGGACTCGCTCATCCAGCACAAAGAGCAAATCTCCATCGTCATCGATGAGTACGGCTGTTTCCAGGGGATTCTGACGCTCGAAGACGTCATAGAGACAGTCTTTGGCTTCGAGATTACCGATGAAAACGACCAAGTCAGCGACATGCAGCAACTGGCGCGCGAACGTTGGCAAAAACGCCAGAAACGTTTCTCTACTGTCCGTATCCCCGCCGCCGAAGACTCCCCCGAAGATGAAGCGAAACAGCCTTGATGCGAAAATGTTCCCCCTCTATATATAGTCAAAAAATGCGAAGAATCTATCACCTAAAAATCAAAAAAATTCACTTTTTTCGCATTTTTTTTGCAACAAGGCAAGAATAAGTAATGCTCCGACACGTTAAACATATTACCCTTTGGCTGCTGTTTGCCTGCATGTGCGCCTCCTGTTCAGGTGTGCACGACCTCCGCGAGGCGCGCTCTACTGTCGCCGCAGCCGACTCCCTCCGCGCCGCAGGACAGGCCCCTTATACATTAAACCGCTCAAACTCCTCCAACCTCTCAAACGATTCTCTCCCTCCCGACAGCACCGCCCTTGCTTTTGCCGTCACCACCCTCGAACCTGTCCGTCTCATCTTCCCCACCGACTATGCCCATGCCAACTACTACTATGGCCGTCTCCTTCGCGAAGCCGGCGACCAACCCGAGGCGATGCTCGCCTTCCTCCGCGCCGTCCACTCCCGTACCAAAGACCACGAAATCAAAGGACGCAGTTGGAGCAATATTGGAACAATGTGTCGATTAGCTGTTGAGCATGAACGAGCATACAATATGTTTAATCGATCCGCTAATGAGTTTTTAAAGAACAATGATACTACGGCCTACTATTATGCGCTGAACAACATGGCATTTGAATTGGCGGAGAATAAGCAAAAAGACAAGTCTATCGTGCTGACCGACCAAATAGAGCGGGAGTGCACAAATTATGGTGTCTTGACAAAAATCTGGGAAACGCGAGCCGACGCATACATACAGGCAAAGGAATACGACTCCGCAATATATTGTGTCCGTCAATTGCAATCGCGAGGCAATCACGAACCGACAGGATATTTGTATGCTTCGCAAGCGTTTTACTGGCTTGGATTAAGCGATTCCGCGTTGTTTTATGCCTATAAAACCATAGAGAACTCTATTTATCATGGGGATTGGTTCAATGCGTTGTATGTTCTTACTCATTGCGACTCTACCCTCAATATGGATGATGTTTTGGCAATGACTTCAGAACGTGAAGACTTGCGTTATTATGAGTTAGAGCCACAGAAAGAATCACATATGAGTGCTGTCCACATTCTTGAACAAGACCTTTCCCGCCAACCCGACCTCACTTGGCTCTGGACTCTCCTCGCCACTTTAATCATAGTAGCTATTCCCCTTTCCATCTACATCCAAAAGCAAAAAGCCAAGCGCCAACTCTATTCTCAGCAAGTAGAGGATTTGCAACACAAGCAGGATGTTTTGTCTGAACAAAACCTGCAACTCGAACAACAATACACCCTCCGCCAAGAGAAAGCCATGAAAGAGATGGAGGAGTTTTGCCATTCCATTACCACCGACAACATCCACAAAACCCTCTCTTGGAAGAACTTCGACCAAATGTGCAACATCGTCAACCAACGCATGTATGGTTTGGTGGACAAACTCAAGTCCCGCGGCATCACTTCCGAGCCGGAACTGCGTCTGTGTGTGTTGGTCGCCGTTGGCAGGTTCAACAACAAAGAGATGGCTTCGCTTGTTCCGTACGGTTACGACAGCCTCAAAACGACCAAAAGCACCCTCGCCAACCGCCTCGGTGTTTCGGGACGTAAAATGCGCGAATTCCTGCTCCATTTAGCCCTCTGAACACCCAAATTTACATTGCCCAAAGTAAAAAATTTACATTGAAAAGTAAACTTTTCTTGATTATCAGCACTTTACATCAAGTCACTTTTTTACATTTTTATTT